>CAYYAL010000014.1:0-8656 GCA_964469445.1 uncultured Muribaculaceae bacterium | reverse complement strand
GTTACTGACAATATTTTTCCACCTTATCGAAAATTTTGTCTGCCACATTACCATAAAAACCATCATTAAATTCTTAAATATAAAAATAAATGTTATGAAAACTGCCAAAAAAATCGTAATAACAGCAAAATTCGATATACCTAACGTATCGAAAATTCTATAAAATACAGGATTTTCCATAATCATCTTTGGTGATACTATCATTAAAATAAAAGGATAAACTGCAAAAATCCCGATAAATTCCAATAATCCCGCCATAATCGAAAAAAACATAAACAAATTTAAGTTTAAAATCTGTCCTGATGCAAAATTCTCGATAAATTTTAAAAAATCCTTCATACTTACATTATATTACCCCAAACAACATGGGTATTATATTTTTTTACGATTGATGTATAATATTTGTAAAGAAAAAAGGAGAGAATTATGTCAAACCCTATTTTAAATGATAATTTTGTACAACAATCACAAGGAATTCTTAGTTCTGAACCCATGACAATTAACGGTGCAATAAACAAAACGTTTGTTCTTTTGGCATGTTTATTTGCAACAAGTTTTTATACTTGGGATTTATATTTCAGAGGATTTACAGATAAGGTTTCTTTCTTAATGATAGTAGGAATTGTGGCAAGTATAATTGCTTTTGTCGTAATAATGTTTAACCGAAAACTCGTAAATATAATGGCACCTGTATATGCACTGTCAGAAGGACTTATGCTAGGCGGAATATCTGCAGTGTTTGATAAAATGTATCCCGGAATTATAATACAAGCTGTCGGACTTACTTTTTTATCTTTATTTTTCATGCTTGCTTTATACAAAGCCGGAATGATAAAAGCAACAGAAAAATTCAGAAGTGTTTTAATGATTTCAATGCTTTCAATTTTGGGAATTTATTTAATAAATATTATAGGTTCTTTTTTCGGTATGCAAGTTCCTTATCTGTTTGCTTCAGGAATGATAGGAATAGGGTTTAGCCTTTTTGTTGTTGTAATTGCCTCTTTAAACCTGATTTTGGATTTTGATTTTATCGAAAAAGGTGCTCAAAATATGCTTGATAAAAGTATGGAATGGTATGGTGCTTTCGGGCTAATGGTTACCTTAGTCTGGTTGTATATCGAAATTCTGAACCTTTTAGCAAAAGTAAATAACAGAAGATAATAAATCTTATTAAAATTTAAGAAAATGAAAAAGACAATAATAATATTACTACTACTTATACTTACCCTATATTTGCCTGTGCAAGCAGAAGAACAAAAGCTTGAAGGTTACATTGAATATGGGGACGAAATTGAAGATTTTATTCCGAATAAATCAATTGATACAAGTAATTTGAATATAAACAAAATAAAACCGATTATAACAAGTCCTAAAGTTAATGAAAAAGATTGTATAAATTTAGATAAAAAATTAGTTGAAAATTCCCTATTCTCAAGTCAAGAATACATAATTGTACCAAAGGGTACGATTACAAAAAACCAAATAGGCAACTTTTCTTATGGTTCCAACTTCGGCTCATATCTTGACGATGCCCAACTCCTTTCCACAACAGGGTTATACACAAGATATGACACAAAACATTTAGCTTTAACTACAGGGTTTGTAAGAGAAATTTCTCAATTAGATTATCAAGATAAAATTTATATTGCCCCTGAATTTAAGTTTAACAGACAATTTGCCATAAGAGATGTTATGCAAACAAACATGGGGAGAACTAAATCTAAAAACGAAATCGTTTTAATTTACCGTCCCATAATAAAAAATCATGCTGATATGTTACAACTTGAACTCGGAGCAGGACAAACTTACAGCCTTGACCAAATGGTAGGAACAAGATTTCGGTTTTCTACAAAAATAAATTTTTAAATATTTTGCACAAAATATATTCATGAGTTATAATTAACCAATGAAAAAAGACTTAAATAAAAAATCAAAACACAAATTTAAAAGTAAAAAAAATACGGTAGCTTCTTCAGATAATGAGATAGAAGCTTTAAATAAACCCAAATATCCAAAAAATAAAAATAAAAATAAATTTTATTATTCTTTTTTAACAATAGTTTTACTTATATGCGTAATTCAAATAGGTTGCAGTTCAATAATAAATATTTCTAAAGTAATATCTTACCAAGCTAAAATCAGTAAAATGAAAGAATCTAAGAAACAAGCAGAAGAAAGAAATACTGCTTTAAGACAAGAAGTTGAAAACTTTTCCAAAACATCAAGCTTAGAAGCTATTGCAAGAAATAATCTTAAAATGGCAGGCGAAGATGAAGTTATCCTAATCATAAATAAAGGTGAAACCGAACCTTTACCGCTTCCTAAAGGTAATAAACATGATAAAAAGAAGAGAAAATAATGGATAATACCGATTACATTAAAAAGGCATTTGAATTTAAATCTCAAAAAAGGTTTAAACAAGCTATTGACATGCTCTACAAAGCTCTTGTTAACGACGAAAATAATTTGGAAATTTTAACCGAACTTGCCTGCGTATATTTTGAATTACCGAATTTTGAAAGAGCTTCTTATTATGCTGAAAAAGTATTAGAACAAGATTTACAAAATGAACAATGTTTGCTCTTACTTAAAAATATTCACCTAAAAAACGGCGAATTTGCAAAGGCTAAACAAATTATGGATAAAATTGTTGAAGGAAATTTAACTGAACAAAATATCATTGAAAAAATAATTTTATCTCAAAAAATCAATGATATTGAGGCTATAGATAATATTTATAACCAAAAAAACGAATTAACTGCATCTGCTTTATTTGAATTATCAAAAGTATTTTCAGATGACAAACAAAAAGAAAAGGAATTATTGGAACTTGCTTCAAAAAAAGACAATTCCAATGAAAAAGTTCTTCTAAATCTGGCTAAAATTTATTATTCTGAAAAAGATTTTGAAAAAGCAAAAAAATTATTCTCTGATATTTCCGATAAAAATTCTGAAGTTTTAAACTATCTTGGACTTTTTGAAATTGAAAAATTTAATTACGCAAAGGCAATAGATTATTTTTCAAAAGCTTGTAAATGCGAAATGAACTCTGAATATTTATATAATTTAGGCGAAACTTATCTGCTTTCGGGTTGGCTTGACGAAGCTGAAAAAACCTTCTTGCAGGCACTTAAATTTGATAATAAAAATTTGAAATTAAAATATACTCTTGCCTATGTTTACTATCAAAAAAATGAGCTTACAAAGGCACTGGGCGAAATAAAAGATATTTTAAAATCAAATAAAACACACAAAGAAGCTAACATATTAAACGCTCTTATTTCAATAAAAAATGGGGAGTTATTAAATGCAAAAGATGAATTAGAAAAATTTGCAGATGATGATTTTACATTTTTCGAATTATCAAAAATAAACAAAGAACTTAAAATTTATGACAAAGCAGAACAAAATATTCAAAAAGCCTTGGAATTAAAGCCAAAAAATATGAATTATTTATTACTTTCTGCAGAAATACAAATTGATAAAAAAGAATTTAAAAAAGCAAAAGAAATGCTTGAAAATATTTTAAAAATAAATAATAAATATATTCCTGCATACGAATATTTAGCACAAATAACCTACGAAAATAATGAATTTGATGAATGTTATGATATAGCACAAGCCTTAATAGAACTAGATGAAAACAGTGCAAAAGGCTATTATTACAATGCTCTCGCCCTTTTTAAAAACTCAGATACAGCGTTTGCGATTGAAAGTCTTAAAAAAGCGATATCATTGGATTTAAATAATGCGCTTTTATATGCAAAAATGAGCGAATTTTACCAAGATTTAGGCAAATTTGAATACGCACTTAACTGGGCAAAAGAAGCGAGTTACGTCGATGATAAAAATTATAAATATAAATGGCTTGCTGCGACTTGTGCAAGAGTGCTTAAGGACAATGAAAATGCAATAAAATACTATTCGCAAAGTTATCGTCTTCAACCGCTTGACATTGATTTGATAATAGAATATACAACTTACCTAAATTCAATCGGCAAACAAAAACAAGCCAAAGCTATTTTAAAATCTTCATTATCAAAAATTAATGACAAAAAGCTTCAAGAAAAGTTGAATGATAAATATTTGTCATTAAAATAAAAAAGTGCTACATTGTTATTAGTAAAGATTTGAGGATTATTTAATGAGAAAATATTTAATAAGTATGCTTGGCATGGCATTTTTATCAATATTTGTAATGCCTGCATTCGCAATCCAACCACCGCCTCCAAATAAAGATGCGGCTCCTAACGGAAGCTACTTTAAAAAAGAAAAAGGTGCCTCTGCTTTCAGCAAAAAAGTTATCGTCGAATATGATAAAGACGGAAATGAAATCATTAATGCATTGTATCCTAAAAAATACAATCGAGAATATATTAATGAAATTACAAAAGAATATTCTCCTGTAGGAAAAGATGAAGTTTTTTACGTGGCGTTAGACATTTTAAAAGGGACAACCGGGGAATTTTCAAGACGTGCGATTTTAGGAAATAACTTAACTCAAAAACCTGTAAAAATTGAATTTAAAGACTTAAAAGAAGTTAATGAGCAATATTCAAGTTTTGATGCCTTGGGTTGGAAAAAAGGTTCAAGATTATATATTTATATAAACCAAAGGCATAAAGATGCACCTGCAGTAGCAATTGCAGCACTTTTATCGCACGAAGCATTACACCAAGATGAATATAATTCTCTTCGAGAAGAAACTTATGCTTGGACGATGGAAGCCGCTGTCTGGTGCGAATTATTAGAATTATATCCTGATACAGACGTGAATTTACACCCACTTGTTACAAGAGAAACTACCTTAAAAAAACTGTTTGAAAAAGGCGAATACACTGATAAATATATAAGAAAAACTGTTTATACTAATTCAGGATATAAAGAATTACCGGAATCTTCCCCCGGTTTTGAAGATTTATAATAATTACTTTGAATAATTAATTAAACCTTGTTTTTTAGGCTTTTCGTTATAAAATAAGCTTTATAAACTAATGTAGGATTTAATTTATGATAAAAAATAAAGTATTGTTACCTGTTTCAGAGTTTTTTTCATCTTCAAAAACTGTATCTTTACTGCTTTTCTTCGCATTTGTTTTGATAATGAGTTTTTTGCTATCTTCTCAAAACTTATTTTTCAAAAATGTTATTGAAAACGGAGTGAGTAAAAAAGATATAATTGCACCTAAAACAATTACGATTATTGATACAAAAAAAACAGAACAATATAAAAAAGAGATGTCGCAAAAAGTTGACCCGATTTTAACACCTGCAAACGACGAATTTATCAAAACAAATTTAAAAACACTTCAAACTTCAATATTACAAATAAGGAAAAAAGATGTTTCAAATACTGTAAAAAAAGATGAGATTTCTCTTCTTTTTGATATAGCAGAAGGCTATAGAAAAGAATATGTAGTAAATTTTTTATTAAAAGCTCCGGAAAGTTCTTTAGAAAATATCTTTGATAAATCAACTGTAACTTTATCTAAAATTCTTTCAACAGGTATTACCGAAAAAGATTATGAAAAAAACAACATGAATATAATCATACATAGAAATGTTGTTTCACAAGTTTCCAAAAGCCAAATGACTGTTATAACAGCTTTATTGGAACAAGTTATAGTCCCAAACCTTGTTATAGATGAATTTGCAACCGATATAGCGAAGAAAAATGCTCAAAATTCGGTTAAACCTTTTGAAGTTACTTTTGAAAAAGGCGATAAAATACTATTTGAAGGGGAACCTGTTACAAAATTAAAAAGAGATGCTTTAAGAAAAGCAGGTTACTCCGTATTAGAATTCAATTATAACGGAGTTCTCGGAACTTTTATATTAGTTGCAATTGCGACTCTACTATTCTTAGAATACTTAAGACATTTTGAAAAAAACCACCTGAATTCCAATTTACTCGCAATAACTGCGACATTAACAATAATATTTACCATAATAGCAGCAACGCTTTCAGGAGGAGTTTCTCCGTATATATTGCCGTTTCCTGCATTTGTAATAATTCTTGCCATATTTACAAATCCGAGAATAGCTTTTGCTGCCTCAACTTTATTATTAACTGTTTTATCAATAGGACTTCAATACACCTATATTTTTGCAATAACATTTCTTTTAATAAATATGGTGTCAATGCTTGCTATATCAAAAATAAAATTTTCAAGACGAATTGATTTAATAAAAACAGGTCTTGAAATAGCAGTTTGCGGGCTTGTTATCGTTTTATCTATGGCTTTATTAGAAAAATGTCTTGTAGATGTAGATAACACAATAATTTTAGAAGAAAGTGTCTTAACATTTATAAACGGAATAATCAGTGGAGTTATCGCATTAGGATTATTACCTTTATTAGAAAACAGTTTTAAAATAATTTCACCTTACGGATTAGCAGAACTTGCCGATCACAATCAACCGCTTTTAAAAAGATTGCAATTTGAAGCACCCGGAACTTATCACCATAGCTTGCTTGTTTCAAATTTAGCCGAAGCTGCAGCCGAAGCAATTGGAGCTAACCCAATACTTGCACGTGTCGGTGCTTTTTATCATGATATAGGAAAGCTTAAACGACCTTTGTTTTTCGTCGAAAATCAATCCTATTTCGGAATAGAAAATCCTCACGCTAAATTAAACCCAAAATTAAGTAAAATGGTTATAACCGCTCACCCGAAAGATGGTTGTGAAATTGCTAAAGAGTACGGTTTGCCACCTATTATCCAAAAATTTATTCTTCAACACCATGGAGAAGGGCTTGCCGGATATTTCTATAATCAAGCTAAGGCGGAAGAAGGTGCGGAAAACGTTAAAGAAGAAAACTTTAGATATACCGGCCCAAAACCTAATATGAAAGAAACTGCAATTCTAATGATTGCAGATGCTGTAGAATCGGCTGTAAGGGCATTGAAAAATCCTTCTCCTGAAGAAATTGAAGATATGATTGATAAAATTATTCTTGAAAGATTAAATGACGGTCAACTTTCTGACAGCCCGCTTACTTTAAAAGATATTAAAACGATAGCGGCAACTTGCTCAAGAATTCTAAGAGGTATGCAACACAACAGGATTAAATATCAGGAAAATATTGCTCAAGAATTCGATAAAAAAATTGAACGTCCTGTCATTGATGAAGAATTGGAAAATAAAATTAAACAACTTGAAGAAAAAAATAACAACAATGAAAATTAATATCTTTAGTGAAAATATCTATTCTGAAACTTTTCTTGATATAAATTCCGAAAAAAAAGCCTTAAAAATGGCTAAAAAAATATTGCAAATGTATCTTAAAAACAAAGACATATTTGATAATTCTTGTTTGAAAAATTTGGAATTTGACACAATTTCTTTTGATATTCTTTACTGCGACAGCAATAAAACTCACGAAATTAATAAAGAATACAGAAAAAAAGATTATCCTGCTGACATAATCACATTTGCCGTGTTCGCCGATTGCGAAGAAAAATTTATATTCGATAATGAAATTAATTTAGGAGAAATAATAATTTCTTTAGATAAAATAAAAGAAAATTCTATTGAAAAAAAATGTACGGAACAAGATGAATTATATTTTTTAATTGCTCACGGAATACTTCATTTATTAGGTTTCGACCACCAAACAATGACTGATTACAATTTTATGGTAGAAAATCAAATCAAAACTATAGATATAATAAAAAATCAAAAAGGAGTGAATTTATGAAAAAACTATTAACAATCGGATTACTTTTATCTATGCTAACCATTGCAACACCTGTATTTGCAGGAACACACGGGGTAAACGGTAAAGTAACACCAAAATCAATCGGTGCAGGAGCTTTATCTTTAATAATTTGGCCCGGAATCGGTCAATTAATGAATGACGAAAAAAATACAGATAAAGTTTTAGTCCACGCACTGCTCGGGCTTACAGGCGTATTTAGATTTTGGTCTTGCTATGACGGAGTTGTAGATAGAAAAGGCGGAGTTTGGGATAAC
The DNA here is from genome assembly GCA_964469445.1 of uncultured Muribaculaceae bacterium. Lineage (GTDB taxonomy): Bacteria > Cyanobacteriota > Vampirovibrionia > Gastranaerophilales > Gastranaerophilaceae > CAYYAL01. Next base: position 679 of record CAYYAL010000014.1, on the reverse strand, counting down.
CGAATATAATTTCCAAATAAAAAATAAGGCGGATTTTGAAATTTCAAAATCCGCCTTATTTTTTTATCTTTTATTATTAATTATACAATGGAGCCAATTTTGCTTCTTGTTGAGGAATTACACCTTCTTCAATCGGCAAATAAACTCTATAATCAATTTCAGAGAAACAGTTATCAATAGATTCTATTTCTTTCAATTTAGCATCGTCAATTGAACCTGAATCAATCATATCAGCAATGAATTCAAATCTTTCAACGTGTTCTCTAAATCTATCGGTTGCATAATCCTTAGCCTGCCAAGTTGTAATCAAGAAAGGCCAATCAGAACTTTGCAATAAAAGATTTTCTCTTGCAAGCTGATTTAAAGCTCTCAATAACAAAGAATTATCCTTAGGCTGATTTTCATAAGTAAGTGCGATTTCACTCATTCTTTTTTCGCAAGAATGAATAATAGGCCACATCCATTCAGTCAAATGGTTTTGCCATACGTGGAAATGTCCGCCTGCACCCCAAGAGCTTTCAGGGATTTGAATTGCTTCTTTAGGTGGATATTTTCTAACATATTCACCTGCAGTAACTCTTTCTACATCAGGAATATAATTATTGAATTTTTTAATAACTTGCTTAATAAATTCAACACCTTCAAACCACCAGTGTCCGAACAATTCTGTATCAAAAGA
>CAYYAL010000013.1:0-26161 GCA_964469445.1 uncultured Muribaculaceae bacterium | reverse complement strand
AAAAAAGGTATTTTATTGATTTCAGATGCTGCATATATTGAAATGTCTTTGGCAGAAACGTATAAGCCGGTCAGTGTTCTTAAGTTAAAAGGTGCAATGGATTGTGCGGTTGAATTTTATTCTTTTTCAAAACCTTATGCTATGACAGGGTGGAGAATTGGTTGGGTTTGTGGAAATCTTGAGGCTGTTTCAATGTTTAGCAAGCTTAAATCCACAATAGATACAGGGGTTTTTAAACCTATTCAAAAAGCGGCTGCAGAAGTTTTAAATTCAAAAGAGGGTGATGAATATATTTTTGAAGCCAATTTGGGATTTAAGAAAAAACAAGATATTTTGGTAAAAGGTTTCAAGGAATTAGGTTGGGATACGGATAACTTGAATATTCCGGAAGCAACTTTTTATTTGTGGTTGCCAATTCCTGAAAAATATAAAACATCACAAGAATTTACAAGTGATTTATTAAAAACATCAGGGGTCGTTGTTGTTCCGGGAAATGCTTTTGGGAAATACGGCGAAGGTTGGTTCAGAATTTCAATCGTTTGTGAAGATGAAAAATTGCAAGAAGTTATTGATAGAATGAAAGAAGACGGTTTTTATTACATAAAGTAACAAAACTTATGTAATAAAGCATTTTTAAAATGTAAAATTTTTTTATTAAAGTAAGGAATAATGAAGGTTTTTAATATGGGTGTGCAAGGCGTTGTATCAACATTAATAAGTAAAACAAGAAGTTTGTCTGTTAAAAAGGGCGGGAAACCCATTCGTACATTTGTGAGTAAAGTAGACGATAGTATAGGTGATACCTTTGTTTTAAGAAAAGCGAAGAAAGCTGTTATATATGTTAAGGGTAGAACACTCGGTCGAATGAAAACATTTGGCAATTCTGCAACAGATGAAATAAGAAAAAAAAGATTATTAGCTAATGAAAAGAAAAATCCTAAAATACATAAAATTATGGCTCCTATAACAGGCACAATTAAGGGAGTTGGAAAAGAGGTTAAAGTCGACGATTTACTTATTTTGACGGCAGGATTGGGAATTGCGGTGCCATTACCTTTAATGACAACATTAGGTTTTTTTATTGGAGAAGGCTGTGTTCGTGTAGGTAAATTTTTATGTAAAGTAATTAAAAAAGCTTAATATAAATAGGATTTTTATATTTTAATAGAGAAGAAGAGGTTAAGTAATGGCAAATATAGTAACAATCGGAAGTGCAACGATGGATGTTTTTGTAGAATGTGATGATGCAAGAATTGTTTCTGTCGCAACACAGGATAATAAAATGGATTTTATGGCATATCCTTATGGGTCAAAATTAGAAATCGATGCTTTTGCCTCAAGTGTCGGTGGCGGTGGAATTAATACGGCTTCAAATTTTGCACATCTGGGATTTGATACAAGTGCTATATTTAAAATCGGTGATGACGTTTATTCAAAAGGTATTTTAGCTGATTTAGAAAATAAAAATATAGATATTTCAAATTTAATTCAAGATAAATCTATATCAACAGGATTTTCAATTATTTTGGTAAGTTTTCAAGGGGATAGAACGGTTCTTGCACATCGAGGTGCTAATGCAAAACTTAAAAAATCTGAGATAAATTTTGAAGCTATAAAAAATGCAAAACTTCTTTATGTAGCTCCTTTAAGCGGAGAATCTAACAGAATTTTAGATGATATCGTACTTTTTGCTAAAGAAAACGGAGTAAAGGTTTGCTTTAATGCAGGAACTACAAGTATTAAAAAAGGATTTGAATATATTAAAAAAATTATTGATACGGCTCAAATTGTTGTTATGAATAAGGAAGAAGCTTCAATGTGTACAAAAATCCAAGTCAGACCTGATACAAAGGACGAAAAGTTTTCAGAAGAACTTCTTCACCCAGATGTAAAAGAAATGCTTAAAAAATTGAGGATAAATAATGAGCAAATTATTGTTATAACTGATGGTGGAAAAGGGGCCTATGCTTACAGCGGAAAAGAATTTTACCATTGTGAATGTTTTCCTTCAAAAGTCGTTTCTACATTAGGAGCCGGAGATGCTTTCGCTTCAACTTTTTGTGCGGCGATGGGGCATACTGATTATGATATCGGCAGAGCTTTGATGTATGCAAGTGTGAATTCAGCTTCTGTTGTTTCTGCTTTCGGGGCAACCGAAGGTTTACTTACATTTGACCGGATTGAAGAAAAATTAAAGGCAAATCCTGAATATAGTTTTAAAATTATAAAATAAATTATTTATATGTTAAAATTAATTCAACGGAAGTTTAAAAGAGGTTTTTTATGTTAATAGTAATGCGTTCCGGTGCATCGGAACAAGATGTCGATAAAGTCAAAAATTTTATTGAACAAAAAGGATTTACGGCACATATTTCAAAAGGCGAAGTTCATACCGTAATCGGTGCTGTCGGTGGAAATATAATTGACCCTCGGGATATTGAACTTTTAAATAATGTTGAAGAAGTTATCAAAATAACTTCTAATTACAAGCTTGTAAGCCGTGTTTTTCAAAATGAAGACACTGTAATTGAAGTTAATGGGGTTAAATTCGGCGGAAATCATATAGGATTAATAGCAGGACCTTGTACCATTGAAAGTTATGAACAAATGGATAAAACAGCTTATGAACTTTCAAAAATAGGCTGTAAAATTTTGAGAGGCGGTGCTTTTAAGCCGAGAACTTCGCCTTATGCGTTTCAAGGGTTGGGTGAAGAAGGTTTGAAAATTATCAGAGAAGTTGCTGATAAATATAATATGGCGGTTATTTCAGAAATTATGGAATCTTCTCAGGTTGAGTTATTTGAAAAATATGTTGATATTTTACAAGTCGGGGCAAGAAATATGCAAAATTTCAGCCTTTTAAAAACTTTGGGAAATATCAGAAAACCTGTTCTTTTAAAAAGAGGATTGTCTGCGACTTTTGAAGAATGGCTTATGTCTGCGGAATATATTATGGCCGGCGGAAATCGTGAAGTAATGCTTTGCGAAAGAGGTATAAGAACTTTTGAAAAAGTTACCAGAAATACGCTGGATTTGTCCGCAATCCCAGTGATAAAAAAACTTTCGCATTTGCCAATTCTTGTTGACCCAAGCCATGGAACAGGTTTGCGAGATAAAGTTGCTCCGATGTCAAAAGCTTCTGTTGCAGCAGGTTGTGACGGTTTGATTATCGAAGTTCATTATAACCCTGAAACAGCTCTTTGCGATGGGGCTCAATCTCTTTATCCGCAACAATATGCAGAGCTTTATGGTCAGCTTAAGCAAATTGCTCCCATTATCGGGAAAAATATTCTTTAGATAATCTTAATTAACAAATGCTTGACCTTTTGAATAAAAAAGTTCAAAATAAAATGTATAAATTTTAATAAAGGAAAATATATGACAGAATTTTTACACACAAGACCCGATGGAAAATCTTTTTCAGATGATGAAATTAAAGAACTTATAAAAGAATATAATATCAAGTTTATAAAACTACAATTCGTTGATATGAACGGACAAGTCAAAAATTTGGCAATTCCTTCTGCACATATAGATAAGGCTTTGAATAACGAAATGATGCTCGATGGCTCTTCTATCAAAGGATTTAGAAGTATAGAAACTTCTGATATGTTTTTCTATCCTGATAAAAATTCTTTTCAACTATTGCCTTGGAGAACACGAAGTGGAGAACAAACCGCAAGATTGATTTGTGATATTCATAATGCAGACGGAACCCCTTTTGAAGGTTGCCCTCGTTGTAATTTGAAAAGAGTTATGCAACAGGCAAGCAAACGTGGATTTACGATGAATATGGGGCCTGAAGCCGAGTTTTTCTTGTTTAATAAAGATGATAAAAATAAAATTACGACGCAAGTTCATGATAATGCAGGATATTATGATGCCGGTCCTGATGATTTGGGAGAAAATGTAAGACATGATATTGTTTCTGTTTTAAAAGAAATGAATTTTGATATAGAAGCGTCACATCACGAAGTTGCACAAGGACAACATGAAATAGATTTTAAATATGCCGATATTTTAACAACAGCAGATAATGTTGTTACATTCAAGCTTGCGGTTAAAGCTATTGCAGCAAAATTCGGTTTGCACGCAACTTTTATGCCAAAACCTTTATTTGGAATAAATGGTTCAGGTATGCACTGCAATGTTTCTTTGTTTAAAGACGGAAAAAATGCGTTTTATGATGAAAAAGCACCTTATCAATTATCTCAAGATGCGATTTATTCAATCGGCGGAATGTTAAAACACGTAAAATCGTTTACCGCAATAACAAATCCGCTCGTAAATAGTTATAAAAGGCTTGTACCGGGATATGAAGCACCTGTTTACTTGGCTTGGTCATTGGCAAACAGAAGTGCTTTGTTAAGAGTTCCTGCAAAACGTGGTAATGCCACAAGGGTTGAATTACGTTCTCCCGATCCTTCTTGTAATCCGTATTTAGCTTTTGCAGTTATTTTGGAATCTTGTATGGACGGTATAAGAAATAAAATTGATCCGCCTGAACCGGTTGACAGTAATATTTACAGCCTTTCCAATAAAGAACGTAAACGCCAAAAGATTGATACTCTTCCGGGTGCGTTATCTGAAGCTCTTGAAGTTATGGATAAATCTCTTGTGGTTAGAGCAGCTCTCGGTGAACATATTTTTGAAGAATTTATGAAAGCTAAGAAAAAAGAATGGGATTCTTTCAGAACGTCTGTTACTGAATGGGAAGTCGCTAAGTACCTCGAAAGATATTAATGCTTAAAAAACAATACAGGCTTAAAAATAAATCTGCTTTTAATGCCGTTTATAAAATAAGAAATTCGCATTATTTAAACGGTATAGTACTTTTTGGCGGAAAATATTTTTCAGATTTTGGTGGAATTACAAAAGTCGGTTTTGTTGTAAGTAAAAAAACTCATAAACGTGCTGTTAAAAGAAATCGTTTAAAAAGGCTTATGAGAGAGGCTTACAGGTTGCTTTTAAAGGAAGAAGAAAATTTGGGTAATTCTCAAAAATTTATGACTTTGATTTTTATCGGGCATGAAAAGGCTTTAGATTTAGATTTTAAACAGGTTAAAACGACGGTAAAACAACTTTTATTAAAATTAAGAGGTGTTTAAAATGTTGGAATTGCTCGCAGTTGCACCTAAAACATATAATTTAGATGAAATTATGCCTTATCCGCCTTATCCCTTGTATCGTTCAGGGGTTACGGACGGGACAAATTCTATTTACAGATATGCTTTGAAAGAATCTAATTATCCGATTTTGATTATTGTTGATCCTATTTTTGATGAAGAAGGTAGTGTTATTCCTTCAGGACATTATTCTCTTGCACTTACAGATGAAAGAGATTTGCTTATAATTTATGAAAGCGATAAGGTGATTGCAACTTTGCCTGTTTTTAAATATGAGGAAGATAAAACTCAAATCGAAAAAAAAGAGAAAACTTATTTTAAGGAATGGAAAAGAAAAAGGGCTAAAAAAAAGAAAGAAAAAAAAGATGCAAAAATGAACGCAAAACGTGTTAAACAAGGACTTCCGCTTCTTTCTGACCCGATTTATATGGAAGCTTCAATTGAATATAATAAAGACGGAAAATATTATCTTATAAAATATGAAAGAGCTCGGATAAGGGCTTGGGGTGCTATAAAATCAGGGGAGTAATCTTTGAGAATTTTAATTTATTCGGAAAACATTTACTCTCAAAACCCACTTCGTCTGCAATCCATGTCTTAAGCATGGTTTTTCGTGCAAATGTTTTCCTTTAACCTGTCCTCTCGCCTTCCGAGCTTCCCGCCTTCCGAACGTACTGTCTTCTTCCAAAATTAAACCTTGATATTATTAATTTCAGTATAAGCACTTAGGAGTTTGTTTCGAAGTTGGACTGCCATTTGCAAACTTAAGTTTGATTTTTGAGATGCAATCATAACTTCATGAACGCTTACATCTTCACCTGCAGCGAAAGCTTCTGTAAGCTTTTGTGCTTTCAACATTGTTTCATTTGTTGCATTCAAGCCACTTGTGAAAGATTTTCCGAAATTTTCAGTAAATTCTCCGACGGGTCCTGTTTGAGAATTCGTTTTATTAACTTTTTCTTCCAAAATTTTATCAAAATTGTTAAAATCCGTATCAATATTAAAACTTGTAGTTCCTTCAAGTTTTTTATTATAAGTTTGAATTGGATTTATTTGTGAAAGATTTATTTGATTAATTTCCATAATTACCTCTTAAGATTTTTTATGTTTCTGAAACAAGTTCAGAAGGACGTGGTGTTAGATTTTCTAATTAAATTTTCATAGCTGATTGAATCATTGTTTTAACGTTTTCGGCAGCTACTGAGTTTGCTTCGTAAGCTCTTGATGCCGTAACCATTCCAACCATTTCTTCAACTACATTTATATTAGGAAGTTGAACGTATCCGTCCGCATCTGCATCAGGATGTGACGGGTCATAAACTGTTTTTATTGCATTTTTACCTTCGACAATCCCATCAACAGCTACTCCTGTAGAAATTCTTCCCTGATTTAGTGCAATGCCTGAATTAAATGTAAATGCCCCTGTTTTTGGATTAAATGCTGCATCTGTTGCATTACTTGAAAAATTACTTGAGCCTTGAGACATTTTTTCATCATAAATTGCTTTAAAATTTACTTCTTTTTTTACGTAAGGGGAAATATTTCCGTCAGCATCTCTTGTTGTATTGATATTTGCAATGTTACTTGCAATTGTATCCATTTTTATTCTTTGAGCATTCATTCCGCTTCCGGCTATATCAAAAACGTTAAAACTCATTTCTTATCTCCTTATCCTTTAATTGCTGCCGAAATTTCTCCGACGGCTCTTTGTTCAAGCGTTGCTAAAACACTGTATTTTGTACCTGTTTTTACCATATCCATCATTTCTTTTTCCAGTTCAACATTATTACCTTCTGAAGAAACTCCTGATAAAGTATCATCTACGATTTGAGGTTCATAATTTTTATATAAGTTACTTTGTAGAAAATATTTTTTTTCAGGTGTAAGTGAATCTATTGATGTCGGATTAAATTGTATGCTGTTTTGAGCTTTGATTTCTCTTTTTAAATCGTCTTGTTCAATAATTTCCTTTAATTGAGATTCAAAACTCACTTCTTTTCTTAAATAATCAGGAGAAGTCGCATTCGCAGTGTTTGCGGTAATTGCCTTTTGGCGTTCCATCAACCCGTCAAGTGCAAGTCTTGTTATATCCATTGACCTTGTCGTAATCAAATCCATTTTTTATCCTTTCAATACTCTTAATTCAAAAACAGTTTCAGTTTTATCTGATTTTTTAAGACTTAAATCTCCGCCCATTTCTTGGATAGATTTTTTACAAATAAATAGCCCAAGTCCTCTGCCTTTTTCTTTTGTCGAAAATCCTGTGTCAAATATTTTTTTCTTTAATTCGTCCTCAACAACTCTTCCATTATTGCCGATTTCCAATATAATTACATCGTCTTTTTTGTCGATATTTAATGTGATTTTACCTTTTGTATCAATCGCTTCTATCGCATTTTTTATTAAATTTATTAATATTGCGGTGAAATTGTTTTCATCTACCAAAATATTTTCTTCAAGTTTTATATTGTTTTGAATAGAAATATCTTTATTTTGAATATATGCTTTTGCAAGTGTTACCGCATCTTTAGCAATTTTGTTTATCGGATATGATTTTATTTCTTTATGTTCAATTGATTTTAAATCCATAAGCGAGTTATATGCGAATTTTAATCCTTTTTGAATTGCATTTATTGCTTCATTGCAATCTGATATTTTAAGTTTACCTAATTTTTTTTGAATGATATTTGAATATAAATCAATGATTGAAAGTTGATTTTTTATTTCATGTGCAACATAACTTGATTTTGCTTCAGTAAAACTTTCTTCATCTTGAATGGTTTCTTTTTCAAGGTTTGATATTAAACTTTCTTGATTAAAATCATTTAATTTTTTAACAATTTTTCTTATTGATAAATTCATTAATTCGTTTTCACGTCTATCAGGTTTAAATTCTTCTTTGAAAGGCGTTAAATCAATTGTTGAATGTTCGTTAATCAAATCAAGAATATTATGTAAAGAAACAGAGTTGTGTAAAATATGATATTGGGCAAATCCTTTGACTTCGCTTTCTGAAAAATCAAATATAAAACTTGCACCGTATCTTTTTGTTAAAACAAAAATAAATTCGGTTTTTTCCCAAGCATTTTCTTTTAGAACATTATTGAATAAACCTAAAGGTGTTGTTGAAAAATCATAAACAGTTGCATTTGTGAAATTTAAACGTTGCAATATACTTGAAAAACTTCCGATATCATTAAGTCTTATTAAAACTAAAGCTTCTTCCGGTTTTTCTTCAATTACGGGTTCAATAATGGCACGCAACAGCCCTTCAGTGGTCTGTTGCGTGCAAGAATCGTTTTCCTGTAAATAAATTAAGTTTTTTAATGTGTTTTTTTTCATATCCCTAAGAGTTTATTTTATGTTCATGTTTTACTTATACGCTTAATTTCATTTTTCTTTTGCTCAAAAAGCCGTTATTAATTGCGTATAATACAGCTTGAGTTCTGTCTGAAACCTGTAATTTTTGGAAAATATTGTTTACGTGAGTTTTAACCGTTGTTTCAGAAATGAATAAGTTTTGTGCGACTCCTTTATAAGTAACGCCTTCTGTTAAAAGTCCTAATACTTCTTCTTCTCTCGGTGTTAAATCGCAAAGAAGATTGTTTTCGTCGGTAATGATTGTTTCTTCTTCTTTTGATGTTAATTGGAAGTATTCGAAGAATTTTGAACTAAGAACAGGTGGCATATAAACCTTTCCTGAAGCGACTTCTTCTATTGCAAAAATCAATTGAGCTGAAGCCATAGTTTTTAAGATATAACCTCTGGCACCGATTTTCATTGCTCTGTAAATCAAGTCGGAATCATCATAACCGCTTAATGCAATTACTTTAATGGAAGTATCAAGTTTTTCAATTTCTTGAATTGCTTGAAGCCCGTCTTTTTCCGGCATATTGATATCCATTAAAACTACATCAGGTTTGTATTTTTTAATTAATGAAATACCGACATTTGCACTTGTTGCAGTTGCGATTACATCGCAGTTGCTTTCAATACTCAACAATTCTCTAACCCCTGACAAATGATCGTAGTTGTCATCAATTAATAATACTCTTGTTCTTTTTTTGAACTCCATTCCTCTTCTCATCTTCCCCTAATCTCCTCTTATTAAATTATTTTGTGAATTTTCATCTCCCACGTTAATATTACCTCTCTTTAGAGGAGCTTATCATCATCAATCTGATTAATTTTCCACTGTTTTCATTAGACGTATTGATATAGACCACTTGATTAACAAGTCAAATTTTATAATATTTTGAGGCATTTTCTTTAAAATTTTACTTCTAATTTGAAAAGTCTACTTTGTTTGATGTGTTTTTTATGGTAGTATTATCGGATAAAGGGAGTATTGCTATGGAAATTATAATATTTTTAGTCGGGTTTATTTTGGGGATATCGGTAATGTTTATCCTTCAAAAATATGGAAAAAAATCTAATGATGAGATGGTTAATCAAATGCAATTGCAGTTTGAAAATCTTACGAACAGAATTTTTAAGGAAACTTCTCAAGATTTTTCAAATCAAAATAAGGAAAAATTGGAAGAATTTTGGGAAAGATTTAGAGAAAAAATTGAAGAATTTCAGCAAAAAACTGATAGAAATTTTAGAGAAGAATTGGAAAATTTCACAAAATTTGATGCAAATATTAAAACGTTCATCGAAGCCGGTTCAAAGATTTCACACGATACAAATTCGCTTGTAAATGTTATGAAAGGTGATAATAGGCAACAAGGACGTTGGGGTGAAATCGTTTTAGAAAAAGTTTTGGAAGCATCAGGGCTTCGAAACGGAGAAGAATTCGAATTGCAAAAAGGCTCTGCGGAGGGCAGACCCGATGCGATTATAAATCTTCCGGAAGGTCGACATATATTTATTGATGCAAAAAATTCTTTCGCTTCATATTATTCTTATATAAATGCGGAATCAGAAGAAGAAAAGGATATTTATTTAAAAGAATTTAAAGCTTCAGTTAAAGCACATATATCAGGATTAAGTAAGCGTGATTATTCGAGCGAATTTTCTTCGCCGGATTATGTTTTGATGTTTATTCCCATAGAAAGTTGTTATTCTTTGATGTTTTGTGAAGATGAAACGCTTTGGGATTTAGCTTGGAAAAACAAAATTATGCCTGTATCTCCTTCCACTTTGTTGGCAGCTTTAAAAATAATCAATTCTTTTCACGTTATAGACAGACAAAATAAAAATGTTCTTGAAATTACAAGAATTTGTACAAAAATGTTAAACAAATTTTCTGATATGGTTGAGGATATTAAAAAGGCAAGGTTGAATTTAAATTCAGCATTTACGAAGCTTGCGGGGAAAGATAATATAATTTTAAATATTCAAAAGATGGAAGAATTGGGTGCAAAAGTTGATAAAAATATTCCTCAAATTCCTGACGATATTATTGAAGAAATTAATGAGTAAAATCTAAAGGCGGGCTTATTTCTCCTTATGTTAAGTTTTTTTGTTAAAGTTCCTTTTTTATATTCTTGCTTTTTTGTCTTGTCTTCTTGTCTTCTTGCCTTCCGAGCCTCTTGCCTTCCGAGCCTCTTGCCATCTTTAAGCACTAACCGTTGAAGGTCTTGAATGTAGTTTCGACGTTCTTTTGAATAACTTTTGCGACAGCTTCCATTTCTGTCTGCAATGCTTTTTGTTCTGTATCTAACTGTTTCAATCTCAATTCAAGAGTTCTGTCTTCCGCCTCAATAACTTCTGTCTTAGCGTTGATATCTTGAAGCGTTTTTTCATACTTAGCCATATCATGAGTATATTGGTTCATCGCTGCGTTATAAGCCTCTTCATCAGTTTTAGTTTCTGTTGTAAGTGTATAAATAGCAGAAGAATTTTCATATTGAATATTTTCCCATCTGCCTTCGCCGTTAACTTGAACTCTTGCTTTTTCTGTTTCTTCAATTTTTGTATTAATTGATTCTGCTCTATATGTAGCCAATCTGACTTGATTTTCTTGTAAAAATCTTTGATCATTTTGATTAGCGATACAATCATCTAAATCGCCTTTCTTAACGAAATATCTAACACCCATTTCTTCATAAGTATAAATATCCTCTAAAGTAGTATTATCAGCTATATTCGCTCCCGGAAATTCGTCAGCCCAATCAGATAATACTTGTCGAAGAGCCTCTTTTTGAGAAGCATCAGCTGAATCATATTTGTAAACAACATTATTTCCTACCTTGTATTGAGAACCGCTTGTACTTGTTGATATCATATAATTTATGTTTAAACCAGCAGTTCCGGTAACTATATCAGCTAAGTCGCTTGATTTATATACATAGGTTTTATTTGTTGGGTCTATATAGCTACAGTATTCATTAGGCTGAACATCTGTATCATTGAACTTGGTTTTGATTTCTTCATTTAATTTAGTATTAGAGGCATTATAAAACGGAGCAGAAATCCCGTTTACTTTATATCCAGTTAGGTCTGCGGAAACTGAATTCGCGAGTGTTTGGGAATCTCCTGTTGCGGTATAATTGGTTGTACGCATTACAGAAATAGTTTCTTGGGAATCATCATCTGAATATATTTTACAAAAAGTTAGAGTAGAAGAGGGGGTGGATATATAATTATTTAACTCTGTTTTAGAATATATTATAGCAGAACCTTGAGTCGCCTGATCATCATTATGGTCTATATATATGTAATAATCATTTTCATTTACACTGGAAACTCCATATCTATCTTTTATTATATTATTTAATGCTTCATCATTAGCATCATATCCATGTAAAGTTATAGGAAAAGCAGGTTGATTATAATTGTTAGAGCCTGTTAGTTTATAAGTATCTGTAAGGTTATCATAAATTACCCCAATACTATTCTGTTGGGTGGATTTAGAAGAAGAGAAAATAAATTTATGGGAAGGGATAGTTGTTATTGAAGTATTATTTAAGGCATTATCTATATCACTAGTTTTACATAAATATGAAGTTTTAGTATTGTTATCATAATAAATAGAATATGCATTTGAACCGGTATCTATCGGGTTTATATAACCATAAAATTTTGCCATTAATAATGTCATATCATTTATGGTATCATTAGTACTATTATAAGTATGTTTATCATATTGATTTGAATTAATTGTATAGCTGTTAGTATTCAAACTAATATTTGTGGGTGTGGAAGTGCTTGGGCTTAAAGTATAAGCAGTGGCTGTAGTTGCGGTTCCACCTACGACAGCTTGCAACTCATTTTGTTCTATATGCGGTGTAATTCCCGTTTGAATCAGGAGCAGAATAACAATATGTATCAACGTTAGCACTATAATCAGTGTCTGAAACCTGCAGAGCATTTTGCAAAAGAGTTTTTGTTGCAGCGTTAATATTAGCTATTGAATCTTTTATTACAGCAAGTCCCCTGACATTAAATCCGTTAGTTATTGTTTGCACCGCATTTACAGTCGATAAATTTTGAATAACAGATGAATATGTAGTTGAGGCATTTGGATCCAAATACACTTGAGGGTTTGTAAGCATTTCTTTTATACCTGTATAAATATCAGAATAATGATGGTGTTTTACCAACCAGTTATATCCATCTGCTTGATTAGATAATTCATACATTTCATCAATCGTCTCACCATAGACCCCGTCTTTGTAGGAATATTGAACTGTCGTATAATCAGTTGTGCTTGGTGCAGTCGGAACAGACATTGTCAACATATGGTTGAATAAATTTGCACTTTGATTAGATAACGCAGTCCTCGCTTGGTTAATCTGTTGTCCTTCATATTCTATATTTGTTTTTCTCGCACTTAAGCCTAAATATCTTGCCTGCGATGCTGCCATACCCATATTCTATATATCCTTATCTTAAGTTTTTTTGTTAAAGTTCCTTTTTTATGTTCTTATTTTTTTACGTCATGCTGAACTTGTCTTGGATTATTCGGGTTGTCGCGGGAGTAACGTCCCGCTCCGCCTTACGGCTTTCGCTTCGCTTCAGCCTACCGAAAATCCGCTGTTTCAAAATTTTATGTTTTTGCTCTTTATTATTTTTAAGGATTTTTTTAAAAAAGTAAATTTTACCTAAAATATACCCATATAAGCAGTCTATCACATTATGGCTTGAATAAGAATACATTCTTTAATGTATTGAAGAAAAAACTTTGTAATATATAAATATCGCAGACAAAATTAAAAGAACTCCGCTTGCTTTCAATAATACATTTGAAATTCTCGCAAAATGTTTTGCCTCTTTTAATTTAGAAGTAAACATTCCTGCAAAAATTAATATAAGTCCTTTTCCGAGAGAAAAAGCAAGAAGCATTAATCCCGCTACAATAAGGTTTTTTGTTAAAGTCGCAAAACTTATTATTCCTGCAAGTATCGGTGTTGCACAAGGAGAATCTCCGAAGGCGAATAAACAGCCTATTAAAAACGGCAGTAATATAATGCTGTTTTTTGTGTTTTGCGGAAATTTCTTTACTAAAACAGGAAAATGAAAATCTAAAATATCTAACAAATTCAATCCTAAAATCATTAAAATTCCTGCGATAAATATTATCAGATAAGGGTTTGAAAATCCGCCCAAAACAGTTCCTGTATATGCACATATCAAACCGATTGATGTAAATACAAAAGACATTCCCAAAATAAAAAACAGCATTTGAATGAATGTTTTCTTTAAATCTTTATTGCCGTACCCTCCGATATATCCGACAACTATCGGAAGCATTGCTAAAGAACATGGTGCAACTGAGGCTATAATTCCGCCTAAAAAGCTCATTAATATTAACAAATAAGGTTCTGCCGATATATCAATCATTTGCAATCTCTTTCAAATATTTTTTTAAATCTGATTTACTGATTTTACCTTCAATTCTTCTGATTTCTACTCCGTTTTTATCTATAAAAATCATTGTCGGTACAACTTGAATATTATATTCTTTGATTTTACTTTTATTATTTATATTATATCTATGAATAACAATTTTATCTTTAAATTCCGGGTAAACTTCATTAATTATTTCATCTAATTCTCTGCAATCTATACACATATCAGACGAAAATTTTATTAATTTTGCACCTTGAATTTTATCAAGTAAAACGTCTGAAGACACGGTATCTCTTGATAAAATGTAATATGTGTACATTGGAATTATGATTGCTAAAAGTACGATAAATATTTTTTTCATAAATTTTCTCCGGAATTTTTTAAAAATTTTAAGTAAGTTTGACTTAAGCTGAAATATATTTTTCTTCTTCTTTCAATTTTCTGTTCATAAGTTTAGAAAGCACCTGATTTGGGGTTATATCAGTATAAACTGCTTCATAAATAGCAGCCGAAACGGGAACTTCTAAGTCCAATTTTTTCGCTAATTCGCAAATTGCTTTGGACGTTTTAACACCTTCTGCGACAGAGCCGAGTTCTGCTAAAATATCGTCTATTTTTTTACCTTTTCCGAGCATTGAACCTACTGTATAATTTCTTGACAAAGGGCTTGAGCAAGTTGCAATTAAATCACCCATTCCTGATAAACCGTATAAAGTTGAAGGATTTGCACCTAACTTCATGCTTACTCTGACGATTTCTGCCATGCCACGTGTTAGCAATGCACCTGCTGCGTTTTCGCCCAATCCCATTGTATGGGCAAATCCTGAGGCGATAGCAATTACGTTTTTCAAGCTTCCGCCTAATTCAACGCCGATTACATCATCGTTTGCATAAAGTCTGAATTTGTCGGTAACATTACATTTTTCTTGGACAAATTTTGAAATTTCCATATCATCACTCGCTACAACTGCCGCTGTCGGACAACCCATTAATACTTCTTTTGCCAAAGTAGGCCCTGATAAAATTGCAAAATTTTGATGAGGAAGAACATCTTTTATAACTTCTGACATTCTCATCAATGATGGAAGTTCTATTCCTTTTGATGCATTTACTAAAATTTGGTCGTTTTTAATTCCGTTTTTCTTTAAGTTCTCGCAAACATCTCTCATACCTGCTGTTGCCACAACGCTCAATATAATTTCTGCATTTTCTATCGCTGATTTTAAGTCTGAGGTTATTTCGACTTTATCTTTAAGTTGGACTTCAATCGGTTTTGCACAATATTTTTTTTCGATTAAATCCTTTGATAAATCTTGTTCTCTACCCCAAACACATACTTCATCAAAGTTATCTGTTAATAACCAAGCCAGAGTTAAACCCCAACAACCTGCTCCAAGTACTGTTAATTTCATATATTATTCTCCTAAATTACTCTTCTTAAAACTCCTGCGTGTTTTTTTAATTCAATTCTTGCATCTTCGATTGATAGCTTATTTTTAAGTGAAACTATTGCCGTTTTTATTTCCCAATTACATTCTTCTAATTTTGTAAATGCTTCGCTGTTTAAAACATCTGCAATTTGAGAAACAATTCTTATTGCCCTGTCTTTAAGCTTTTCATTGCTGGCTTTTAAATCAATCATAAAATTTTCGTAAGTTTTTCCGATTTTAATCATTGCACCTGTTGAAAGCATATTAAGAACCATTTTTTGAGCAGTTCCTGCCTTCAATCTGCTTGAACCTGCAATAACCTCAGGTCCGACTTCAATACAAATTACAATTCCTGCAAATTCAGCGATAGCACCTTCTGAATTACAAGTTATTGCAACTGTTTTGGCATTAACTTTATCGGCTTGCTCTAAAACCCCTAAAAGAAATTTTGGGTTCCCGCTTGCTGAAATCACAACGGCAACATCTTTTTCAGTAAGAATTTTTGCAGCTTCAATTCCTGAATTGAAATCGTCTTCCGCACCTTCGACGGCAAATCTTAATGCTTTGTCGCCGCCTGCGATAATTCCTTGTACCATATCAGGCTCGACGCTGAATGTCGGTGGACATTCAGAAGCATCAAGAACTCCTAATCTGCCGGATGTTCCTGCCCCGAAATAAAATAATCTTCCGCCTTTTAAAAATTGTTTAGCTATTAAATCAATAGCTTCTGCGATGTTTTCGCTTTCTGCTTCAACCGATAATGCAACCAGTTTGTCTTCTTTATTTATTTTTTTTACAATGTCAATCGTCGCCAAAAGATCGATATCTTTTGTGCTTTCATTTCTGTATTCTGTAATAATTTCAGACATGTAACCTCGAAATTAAACTAATTTAACCAAATTTACCATTTCAATTGCAGCTTTTGCAGCGTCAGAGCCTTTGTTTCCTGCTTTTGTTCCTGCTCTTTCAATTGCTTGTTCCAAATTGTCTGCTGTTATAACTCCGAATAAAATAGGAACGCCTGTTTCTAATGCTACATTTGCAATTCCTTTGGAAAGTTCGGAACATACCAAGTCATAATGGCTCGTTGCACCTTTGATTATTGCTCCCAATGTTATAACCGCATCATATTTTTTTGCACATTTTTTTGCTATAAGCGGAATTTCAAAAGCTCCGGGTGTCCAAATTATATCAATATTTTCTTGTTTAACCCCATGTCTTGTTAATTCGTCAATCGCTCCAGATAATAATTTTGAACCTATAAATTCATTAAACCTTGACACTATTATTGCAAATTTTTCATTTTTTACTGTTAATTGACCTTCAATAACCGCCATTTTATTTTCCCCGTTTATTTTTAATAACAGAACTATTTTACCTTGTTAAAGATATTTTTACAAGTAAAAAGTACCAAATTGTGTACTTGTTATAACTTTTTTGTAGTTTGTACCTTTTGTGATAAAATTTGCTTATCTATGAAAGAAGTTTTATGAAAAATTGGTACGATAAAAAAGTTTTAATCTTGGGATTGTCTAAAAGCGGAATTTCGGCAGGAAAATATTTGGCTTCAAAAGGTGCTGACGTTTTTATTACTGATAGCGGAAAAGGTAAATGCGACGATGAATTGACGCTTAAATCTCTTAAAAAGCTTGGGATTAAGGTTGAAGTCGGAGGGCATAGCGATGAATTTATTAAGGATTCTTATATAGCAATTACAAGTCCCGGAATTCCTCCTTCTGCCGAAATATTTCAAAAATTAAAACAAGAACATATTGAAGTTATTTCTGAAATCGAATTAGCTTATACAGAAGCATTAAAACCTTTTATTGCAATTACCGGAACGAATGGTAAAACCACAACTACTGCACTTACAGAACATATTTTGAAAACAGAATTTAAAGCCGTTGCTTGTGGAAATATCGGAAATCCGCCTTCTGATTTTATCGGTAAAGACTTAGATTATTTTGTATGTGAATTAAGTTCGTTTCAGCTTGAAATGACAAATGTTTTTGAGCCACA
Source organism: uncultured Muribaculaceae bacterium (assembly GCA_964469445.1). Taxonomy (GTDB): domain Bacteria; phylum Cyanobacteriota; class Vampirovibrionia; order Gastranaerophilales; family Gastranaerophilaceae; genus CAYYAL01. The sequence goes on along the minus strand of CAYYAL010000013.1, from coordinate 8,787 downwards.
AATCGCTTGTTGGTTAAATTTTACTCCTGATCATGTTGATTGGCATGGGTCTTTGGAAAATTATTTTAATGCTAAGGCTAAATTGTTCAAAGGTATGATGAAGCCTGCTTATGCAATCTTTAACGGGCAAGATAAAAAGTTGTATGAATTTGCCAGAATTTGTGAAAGTGAAACTTTTGTTTTTGATTTAAAAACTGTTGATAATTGTTCTTATATCGAAAATAATTCAATATATTTCAGACGTAATGAAAAAGATGAAAAAATTATTGATTTAAAAGATTGTCCTCTTGTAGGAAAACATAATTATCAAAATATTATGTGTTCAATAATTATTGCGAAATTGACGGGAATTGATAATAAAAAAATAAAAGAAGCTATAATGTCCTTTAAACCGGTTGAACATAGGCTTGAATTTGTGAAAAAAATCGGGGAAACAGAATTTTTTAATGATTCTAAAGCGACAAATCCCGAAGCTGCAATCGTTGCGATAAAATCTTTTCCGCAAAAAAATGTTGCATTAATTGCAGGAGGAAGGGATAAAAACACAGATTTAACAGAATTTTGCGAGGAAATTAAAAATCATATTAAAAATGTAATTTTATTGGGCGAGGCAAAAGACAGATTTAATGAAAACTTGGTAAAGAACGGTTATAAAAATATAATTTTTGCAGATACTTTTGAAGATGCTGTTGATAAAGCTTATAAATTAAATCCTGATATTGTATTGTTATCACCGGCATGTGCAAGCTTTGATATGTTTAAGAGTTATGAAGAAAGGGGAGAAGTTTTTAAAGACTATGTCAAATCGAAGATATGATGCCCCTGAAAGGTATGAAACAAAACATAGTGTAATAATTTCGCCTCCGGATAAGGCGTTGCAGATTGTCGTCGCGTTTTTGGTTATTTTAGGAATTATTGCAATTTTTTCCGCAAGTGCTCCTAAATGTATGGAAATGGGAATTAATCCTGCAAGATTTGCTTTTGCACAAATATTTTATTTAATTCTGGGATATTTGGGAATGAAATTTTTAACAAATTATGATTATAAAAATCTCGTTCCTTGGACTTTACCGATTATGATTGTGGTCTTTGTGTTGCTTGCTTTGGTTGGCTTTACAAATTTGGGTGTTACGGTAAATGAGGCTAAAAGATGGATTTCAATAGGATTTTTCCAATTTCAACCATCAGAATTTGCGAAATTATCCGTTGTTTTGCTTTTGGCAAGTGCATTTTATAAAACAACAACGGTTTTTGTTAAAAGTAAAATGATTTATTTTGTTCCAATATTATTTATGCTTTTTATGATATTTAAGCAACCGAATTTAAGTATGGTTTTGTTGTTGTTGATAACGTCTGTAATAATGTATTTATGTGCAGGCGGTGGAATTCAGATTTTCTTGTGGGCAGGTGGTGCCGGACTTTTTGCTCTTATTTTCGGAAGTTGTCTTTCAATTATAAAACCTTATCAAATGTCGAGAATTACAACTTGGTTAAATCCTGAAGCTGACCCTTTGGGTGCGGGTTACAATGTAATTCAATCAAAAACTGCTTTTGCAACAGGCGGACTTTTGGGCGTTGGTTATGGAAGTTCAAAGCAAAAGTTAGGCTGGTTGCCCGAAGCTCATACTGACTTTATTTTTGCTGTTATCGGCGAAGAATTGGGATATATCGGCTGTTTGCTCGTAATAGGTTTGTTCTGGACATTTATTCACAGAGGATTTTTGGTTGCTTCAAGATGTCCTGATATGTATGGAAAACTCCTTGCAATAGGTATTACAACTTCAATCGGGGTTCAAGCTTTTTTGAATATAAGTGTTACAAGTTCTTTTCTTCCCGCAACCGGTGTTCCGCTTCCATTTATCAGTTATGGAGGGTCTTCCTTAATGGTTTCTATGTGGATGGTCGGAATTTTATTAAATATTTCTAAAAAAAGAGTTAAAAAACTTAGGGTTCATACAAATGTCAGATATTTATGATAAGAAAAAAAATACATATTTTATAACAGGTGGTGGAACGGGCGGACATATTTATCCTGCAATTGCGGTTTGCAATGCCTTGAAAAAAGATTCTTCAACTAAAAAAATTTTTTATGTCGGAAATCCTGATAATTTGGAATTTGATATTGTTAAAAAGAAAGGTTACGATTTTTTGCCTGTGAAAGTTTCTGCAATGCCAAGAAAATTAAATCTTTTCACTCCTTTTGCTTTTTTAAAATGGGGATTGGAATTGGAACTGGCGAATTGGAAGGCTTTGGTTTATATATATAAATATAAGCCAGATGTGGTTTTAGGTACAGGTGGCTATGTTTCTGCTCCAATGATTTTTGCCGCTAAATTAGCGAAAATTCCTTATATGATTCATGATTGCGATGCAAAGCCCGGAATTGTTTCAAGATTTGTGTCTGATGGGGCGGAAATGATTTCTCTAACTTTTGAAGAGGCTAAACAGTTTATAAAATCTAAAAAGTGTGTTGTTAACGGAAATCCGATAAGAGAAGAATTTAAAACGGTTTCAAAAGATGAGGCGAGGCAAAATCTCGGACTTAAAAATAAGCGAACTATTTGTGTAATGGGCGGTTCTCAAGGGGCTAAGACGATTAATAATGCCTTAATAGGTAATTTGGAAGTTCTTTCGCACAAGTATGATACGCAAGTTATTTTTCAAACAGGTAAGAAAAATTATGAAAAAGTTATCGCCCAAATTGAAAAAGTTTATCCGGATTATAAAAACGATAAAAATATAAAGGTGGAACCTTATTTTGATAATATGTTTGAAGTTCTGAAAGCTTCTGACATCGCAATTTCGAGGGCAGGCTCTTTGAGTTTGTCTGAAATCTGTGCGGCAGGTTTGGCTTCTATTTTAATCCCTTATCCTTATGCCGCTTCTGACCATCAACGAAAAAATGCAAGAGTTATGGAACAAAACGGTGCAAGTTTTTATCTTGAAGACAGTGAAACAAATCCCGATACAATTTTGCAAACACTTTCAGCTTTTTTGCATGATGAAAATAAATTAAAAATGATGCAAGAAAAAGCCTTATCTTTGGCTAAATTTGATGCTACTGAAAATATAGTTGAACAATTAAAATCAATCGTAAGAAGGTAATTATGCCGATTGAATTTTCTTTTAATGATGCAATTGCAATGCTTTCTTCTCAAGGAAAATTTTATATTAATTTGGGGCTCGATAGAATTTCTAAAATTTTGAATTTGCTTGGCAATCCTCAAGACAATTTGAAAATAATTCATGTGGCGGGAACGAACGGAAAAGGCTCTGTTTGTAATATTTTAAGTGCTGTTTTAAGTGAAAATTATAAGGTCGGACTTTATACAAGTCCTCATATTTTTGATTATACAGAAAGAATTAAAATTAATGGGGCAAAAATTTCCGAAGAAATTTTTGCTGAAAAAGTTAAGAAAATTGTTGATATTGCTGACAAAAATAATATCCATTTGACAGAATTTGAAATTTTGACAGCACTTGCGTTTGAATATTTTGCCGAAGAAAATGTTGATTATTTAGTTCTTGAAACAGGTTTAGGTGGGCGTTTTGATGCGACAAATGTTATTAAACAAAATCTTGCCTCAATAATTACTGATATAAATTTTGACCATACCGAACGACTTGGAAATACGATTGATAAAATTGCTTTTGAAAAAGCAGGCATAATAAAAATAGATTGTCCTCTCGTTATATCTAACAATAATCTTGGTTTTGAGGTGATAAAAAAAGTCGCACAAGAAAAAAATGTAAAGATTTGTTCTTCAAAAAATTCAATCAAGATAATTTGGAAAAATAATCAGAATTTTGCAAAAATTAACGAGAAAAATTATGAGTTTAATTTATTGGGTGAATTTCAGGCTGAAAATCTCGAATTGGTTTACAATGTACTTAAAACACTTGATTTGTTTGATGAAAAAGCTTTTGAAAACGGATTAAAAAAGGTGGAACATTTTGGAAGAATGACTTATTTAAAAGATAAAAATTTGATAATAGATGGCTCTCATAATCCAGATGGGGCAAATGTTTTAAGGCAAAGTTTAGATTTTTATTTTCCAAATATACAAAAGAAATTTATTTTTGGGTGTTTGAAAAATAAGGATTATGAAAATATGATGAAAAATTTATTTAGAGCTGAAGATGAAATTTATTTTTATCATTTTGACAATATTAATTCAGCAGAAGTTAATGAATTGAAAGCAAAATACGATTTAAAAGCAAAAGAATTCAGAGATTTTGTTTATGATAAGTCAAAGTTGACAGTTATAAGCGGTTCTTTTTACATGTTATCTGAATTGTTGTTGAAATGTGAAAAAAATCACACATTTGAATAATTGCGAAAGATATTATATTTAATTTTTTTTTATTCTTGCCATCTCGTCATCTGAGCTTCTTGTCTTCATTTTTCGTTGTTAATTTTTTATTCTATTCTTGGTGTTGTTAAATTGTACTATTGACATAAATATTAATTTATATTAGAATATTTTGTGAAAAAAATCACAAGAGAGGTTTTTATGAAAAAAGTTTATGTAAAAGTTTGCTTGGGAACAACATGTTTTGTAATGGGAGCTTCAAATCTTCAAGAATTAATGGAGATTATAGAAGAAAAATATACGGGACAGGTTGATATAGAAGGAGTTCCTTGCTTGGGGCTTTGTTCTATAAACTGGGAATATTCAAAAGCACCTTATGTAATGGTTGATGAAGAAGTTATAACGGAAGCGACTGTTGATAAGGTACTAGCTTGCATAGAAAAGAAATTGGGCAGAGGAGGCATTTAGCTATGGTAAAAAGTTTGAATAAAGTGAAAAAAGAGGAAAATAAGCAGATAGTTGTTACAACCGAAAAAGATTTAGATAATCTTATAAAAAAGGTTAAAAAGGCTCAAGAAATATTTGCAACATTTTCTGAAAAGAAAGTTGATGAGATATTTAAAGCTGCGGCGATTGCCGCAAATCAAGCAAGAATTCCGCTTGCACAATTGGCTTGTGAAGAAACAGGTATGGGAATTGTTGAAGATAAGGTTATAAAAAATCATTTTGCTTCTGAATATATTTATAACAAGCATAAAGATGTAAAAACTTGCGGAATAATTTCAGAAGATAAGGTTAACGGGACAAAAATTGTCGCAGAACCATTAGGCGTTATTGCAGGAATTATTCCTACGACAAATCCTACGTCAACAGCGATTTTTAAGGCATTAATTTGTTTAAAAACAAGGAATGCGATAATATTTTCGCCGCATCCGAGAGCAAAAAAATCAACCATTGAGGCGGCAAAAATTGTTTTAAATGCAGCTATTGAAGCCGGAGCTCCAAGATTTATAATCGGCTGGATTGATGAACCTGCTTTGGAATTGACTAATTTATTAATGAAACACCCAGATGTTGCTTGTATTCTTGCGACAGGAGGCCCCGGAATGGTTAAGGCTGCTTATTCTTCAGGAAAACCTGCATTAGGCGTCGGCCCCGGAAATACTCCTGCTGTTATTGATGAAACGGCTGATATTAAAACGGCTGTATCTTCAATTTTGATGTCAAAAACTTTTGATAACGGTATGATTTGTGCTTCTGAACAATCGGCTGTTATTGTGAAAGATGTTTACGCTGAGGTTAAAAAAGAATTTGAATACAGAGGGGCTTATATTCTTAAAGAAAATGAATATGAAAAGCTTGCAAAAATAATTTTGACGGAAAAAGGAAGCGTTAATCCTGCGATTGTCGGACAATCTGCTCATACAATTGCAGAAATGGCAAAAATAAAAGTTCCTGAATTTACTAAAGTTTTAATCGGAATTGCTAAGAAAATTGATATAAAAGACCCGTTTGCACATGAAAAATTGTCTCCGATTTTAACTTTATATAAAGCAGAAAACTTTGATGAGGCTGTTGAAATGGCGGAAAAATTAATTTCGCTGGGAGGAAACGGACATACTTCCGTTTTATATACAGATGCGAGAAAACAAGACAGAATTAATTATTTTTCAGAAAAATTAAAAACAGGAAGAATTATGATAAATTGCCCATCTTCACAAGGGGCAATCGGAGATTTGTATAATTTCCGTTTAGAACCGTCTTTGACTTTGGGTTGCGGTTCTTGGGGGGATAATTCCGTAAGCGAAAACGTTGGTGTTAAGCACTTATTGAATTATAAAACAGTAGCTGAAAGGAGAGAAAATATGCTTTGGTTTAGAGTTCCTTCTAAAATTTATTTCAAAAGAGGTGCTACTGATTTAGCTCTTCGTGAATTGAAAGATAAAAAACGTGCGTTCATTGTAACGGATAGATATATATTTAACTCAGGTACGATTAATCATGTAACTAAGGTATTGGAAGAAATCGGAGTTGATTATCAAATATTTTTTGATGTAAAACCGGATCCTTCAATTGAAATGATTAATGATGCATTGGCTATTGTGAGAAATTATTCGCCGGATGCAATTATTGCACTTGGAGGAGGTTCTCCGATTGATGCCGCTAAAATAATTTGGTTGATGTATGAACAACCGGAAACTAAGTTTGAAGACATTGCAATGAGGTTTATGGATATAAGAAAACGTATTTGCTCTATTCCTGAATTAGGTAAAAAGGCAGATTTAGTCGCAATTCCGACAACATCAGGAACAGGTTCTGAGGTAACTCCGTTTGCTGTAATTACCGATGAAAAAACACACATAAAATATCCGATAGCTGATTATGCACTAACTCCTACTATGGCAATAATTGACCCTGATTTTGTTGATTCTATGCCTCAAGGGTTGTGTGCGGCTTCAGGAATTGATGCTTTAGTTCATGCTGTTGAAGCTTATGTGTCAGCACTTGCAACTAATTTTACAAATTCAAATTCGTTAGAAGCTACAAAATTAGTATTCAAGTATCTTCCTCGCTCTTACAAGAATGGGAAAGACGATCCGATTGCCAGAGAAAAAATGCATTATGCAGCAACTATTGCAGGTATGGCTTTTGCAAATTCTTTCTTGGGACTTTGTCATTCAATGGCACATAAACTGGGTTCTGCTTTTAATATGCCTCACGGGATTGCAAATGCCCTTGTCTTTTCTCAAGTGATTAAGTATAATGCGACGGATTGTCCTAAAAAACAATGTGCTTTTCCTCAATATAAATATCCGAATGCAAAAGCTAAATACGGACAAATTGCTGATGAACTCGGTTTGGGCGGTAAAAATGATGATGAAAAGGTTCAATTATTGCTTGAGGCAATCTTGAAACTTAAAAAAGAAATAAAAATTCCTCTATCTATAAAAGCAGCAGGTGTCAGTAAAAAAGAATTTTATGACAAACTTGATACGATGGTTGAACAAGCATTTGATGACCAATGCACAGGTGCAAATCCTGCTTATCCTTTGATGGCTGATATTAAGCAATTATATATTGATGCTTTTGAAGGTGTTGTTTAAGAAAGGGTTTGAGGCGACGAGCCGAAGGCTCGTCGCCTCTTTATTAAATTATGCAAAAAGAAAAAAATTTTTCAGATAAAACTATAAATAGGTTGACTTTATATCATTGTATATTGAGTGATTATATGAGAAATGGAATTGAGGCAATTTCAAGTTTTCAGATAGCCGCATTATTAAAAATTGATGATTCTCAAGTTCGTCGTGATATAAGCGGGCTTGGAAATGTTGAAAAATGTCGTTCAGGATATCTTGTAAAATCTGTTAGAAAATCAATAGAAGATACTTTAGGGTTTGAAAAGCCTAAAAATGCTTTTATTATAGGGGCGGGAAATTTAGGTTTTGCACTTGCTAAGTATAATAATTTCTTAAATTATGGATTAAATGTTCTTGCCTTATTTGATAATGACCCTTTAAAATTAAATATGTCCATAAATGATAAGAAGATTTATCATATATCTAAATTGCCTGAATTTGTTGATGAAATGAATGTTGATATAGCAATTTTGACGGTTCCGTTTGATTTTGCACAAGAAACTGTTGATTTTTTAGTTAAATCAGGAATTAAATATATTTGGAATTTTACGCCGGTTGTTTTATCTGTGCCTGATGGAATTCAGGTTTGGAATGAAAATTTAATGGGTAATTTTTTAACTTTTACTTATAAAAAGGAAAACATTTAAGTTTTTCTTTTTTTGTTTTATTATAAGAAATTTTATGATAGGATTTTAATAGTTGGAGAATTGTAAGTGTCATTTGAATTTATTAAATTGAATATATCCGATTTAATATTGGTAAAACCAAAAGTTTTTGGAGATAAACGCGGTTTTTTTATGGAAATTTATAAAAAATCCGATTTTGTTAAAAATGGAATTGATTTAGATTTTAATCAAGATAATCAGTCAAAATCAACTTTCGGAGTTTTAAGAGGATTGCATTATCAAGAAGGACAAAAGGCTCAGGCGAAATTAGTTCGTTGTGTAAAAGGTAAAATTTTTGATGTTGCTGTTGATATAAGAAAAGATTCGCCTACTTTTGGGAAATGGGTTGGGGAAATTCTTACTGAAGAAAATAAAAATATGTTATTTATTCCGAAAGGGTTTGCTCATGGGTTTGTAACTCTTTCTGATGAAGCAGAAATTGTTTATAAAGTAGCGGGAGAATATGCACCTGAAGCGGAAAGAGGGTTGAGATGGAATGATTCCGATATAAATATTGATTGGGGTATTGATTTTGAACCTATTTTGAGCGAAAAAGATTTAACGCAACCATATTTAAAGGAGCTTTTATGAAAAAAATATTAGTAACAGGCGGGGCAGGATTTATCGGAAGCTGTTTTGTCCATCATATTTTAAATAAATATTCAGATTACA
>CAYYAL010000012.1:0-26444 GCA_964469445.1 uncultured Muribaculaceae bacterium | reverse complement strand
GCTTTTCTCATGCAAATAGTTGATGTGTAAAATAACTTTTAGTTTTATTGTATTAACAGGGGATTACTATGCTTTAAAGGGGTAGGTTTTGCCAGAGGAAATTCAAGAAAAAGTTGTTTTGGAAGAAAGCTTAAATCGTCAATTCGATTGGTTTAAGGATAATTTTGCACAATCTGCTCAAAAAGCAGTGCAGGAATTTTTCGGCGAAAAATTCCTTTTAAATTTCGTTTCTATAAGCAGAAATGTAAACCCGATTTCGGCAGGAACAGATTATTTTGTAACGAAAAGAAGAATTGATTCTCAACATGATTTGTTCTTTAAAATGTCTGCTGAAGCTGTAAAACTATTGCTTGATAATTCTTTTGGAAAACTTGATAAAAAATTCGAAATAAATTCAATTACTGATTTGGAAGGAAAATTAATAAATGAATTCCATATCTTTTTATACGATGCTATTAGGGGCAAATTAAAAAGGCCAATTCCTGCAAAAAAACAAAAACGCAAAAATTTTGATGTAATAAATTTAACTTTATTTCTTACTGACAGTGAAACGGGAAATTCCGGAAAATTTGTAATTTCTTTGCCGGAAGTTTTGCTTGAGCCTGTAAGCGTTGAGTGGAGCGGAGAAGACAAGTTTAATGAATACGATTTTTTAAACAGTTTGGTTGATGTGAGAATAAAAATCGGTAAGATAAAATCGCCTGTGATTGAATTAAAAAATCTTGATGTAGAAGATATTGTTGTTTTTGATTCTACAAATGTAAGGACAATGACTTTAGTTTTTGAGGATTGGGTAAAAGAATTTCAAATAGATCCAAATCCTAATTTGATAACGCCGATTGATAATAACGGAAATATAGGAGAACGCAAAATGAGTGATAATAAGGAAGACTTAACCAATATATGGGATAAAGTGCTTATTGAGATGGGTGCGGAATTTGAAAAAGTTAAGTTGCCTCTCGGTGAATTGAAAAAAATTGAAAACGGTCAAATCGTTGATGTAAGTTCAATTTATAATAACAAACTTTCTTTAATCGTTGAAAATAAAGTCATTGCAGATGGGGAATTAGTTATTGTAAATGATAGATATGGAGTAAAAATCACCGAAATATATGCAGGGGCAAAAAATCAAGGTATTCAAGAAGCTCAAGCAAATGCTCAAGCTCAAATTGAAACACAGGAAGCAAGTAGTGAAGATGAAGAGTTTGATTATGGTGATTTTGATTTAGATGACGAAGATATTTAATTTTAGGGGGAAATAATGGGTAGTTATGTTTTAAATTTTTCAGTTTATACAATGGCAATGGTCGGAATAATTTTTTGTGCATTGTTTGTGTTTAAAAAGTTTTCAATCGGCGGTGTTTTTCAAAAAAAATCAAGTATGCTTGCAATTGAAGACCATTTGAGTATAAATTCAAGAAAAAGCTTGCTTGTTGTAAAGGCAGGTGGTGAAAGATTTTTAGTGGCATCAGATTTGGACAGAACAAGTTTAATTGCTCCACTTTCTTCAAGTATTTCAGCAAATAATGTTGAAAGAATTGATGCGGAGAGAATTCCAAACAGAATTGATTTGGGGCTTGCAAATAAAACAGCTGATTTTATGAACAAAGGAAGTCAAAATTCTTCTGTAATAAAAGAATTGGCAAAAAAAATGAAGGGTTAGAGAATGGAAAGCGTAATAAAAGATATAAATCCTGTATTACAAATGCTTATAGTAATGACTGTTTTCAGTTTATTGCCATTTGTTTTTACTTGTATGACAAGTTTTTTGAGATTTGTAATAGTGTTTTCAATGTTAAAGACAGCACTTGGAACACAACAAGTTCCTCCGGGGATTGTAATAATAGGTTTAACAATGATTTTGACATTCTATACAATGGGGCCTGTTTTTCAGAATATGTACGATGTTGGAGAACCTGTTTATAGAAAATCAGGGGATATTGTCAAAACAATAGATGCGGGTTCAAAACCTTTGAAAGAATTTATGATGAAACAGACAAGAGAAAGTGATTTGGCATTTTTCGTAGAATTATCCAGAAAAACACCACCGAAAAGTCCTGAAGAAATAACGATTTGGCAAGTTGCACCTGCTTTTATAATAAGCGAATTAAAAACCGCTTTTGAAATCGGGTTTATCGTTTTTGTACCGTTTATTGTTCTAGACTTGGTTGTAGCAAACATACTTTTGGCTTTAGGTATGTTTATGTTATCACCTACAATTATTTCACTGCCGTTTAAACTGCTTATATTTATTGCGGTTGATGGTTGGAGTTTGATAGTACAAGGCTTAGTAAGCAGTTATAATTAACAAAAGAGGCAATTATGGAATTATTAATGGAATATTTAGCAAGAGGGTTTGTAATAATGCTTAGCATATCAATGCCTTGCGTATTAGTCGCGGCTGCAATCGGTCTTGTAGTCGGAATTTTACAAGCTGTAACACAAGTTCAAGAGCAAACTATCGCGGCTGCTCCGAAAATTTTAGGAGTATTTTTGGTTATTATTATCGGCGGAGTGGGTTTTGTAAAGCTTCTTACTGGTTTATTTACGGAAGGGACTAATATAGCTTTTAGTGTTGTTCCCAAAAGTGATGCTTATGTTTTACCTGCGGATTATTATAAGTATACAACGCCGTTTGAAGGCGAAATGCATGACGGTTTTAAAAATAAACCTGATGTAAATGAAATCATGAAAAATCCGGGCAAAGTGCCGTTTATTGATAAAGCAGATAAAATAAAATATGATGCTGCCCCTAAAACACCTATGCCAAGACCTAATTTCGTCGAAACAAATAAAATTCTCGGAAGATAAAATTGAAAACGATTAAATATTTATTATTAATTTTTATATTTTTGCTAAATTCTAATATTTCATTTGCAATTGATAAGTTGACATTAGAAATTGATGAAGATTATTTAATTGTGTCCGATAAAACTGTTAAAAAAACAAATATAGCTGATGAAAGTATTTTTGTCGTAAAACCGTTTTTTACTATTTTAAATGAGAAAAAGATGTTACTTTTAACTCCGAAAAAAATCGGTAAGTCTTTAATTGTATTTTTAACCGAAAATGAAAGATTTGAATTTGAAGTTACGGTTAAAGAAAATAGAAATCAATCTATTGAATATCAAGTGAAAAAAATTAAGGATTTTGAATTTGTGAAACTGGATAAGCCACCTGTTTCTTTTGAAATAGATGAGCCACCTGTTGGAGGTGTGAAGTAATGGAAGGATTTTTAGCTGAATTTGCAAAATTATTTCCACAAATAAATGCTGCTCTCGGAACAGGAGTTCTTGTTTTTGCGAGAGTTATGGGATTTATAAGAATGGCTCCGGTATTTAATAAAAAAGAAATTCCGGGTTTGATAAAACTTTCTCTCGGTATTTTATTTACTGTAATTTTTTGTATGATAATCGGAACAAAGCCAATGGGGTCAAATGATTCCTTAATTTTGCAATTAGTTTTAAATTTTGTAGTCGGAGCATTAGTTGGATATATGGCACAATTGATTTTGTTGGCGATTGAAGCCGGAGCCGACATGATAAATATGCAAATGGGTTTATCGTCCGCAATGGTATTAGATCCTACAACGCAATCACAAGTTTCAATTGTAAGTAAATTAATTTCTCTTTTAGGATTAATTATTTTTATTCATATAGGTGGAATTTATTGGATTTGCCAAGCACTTTTGAAAACTTTTGAGATTTTTCCGATTTATGCAACACAAATTCCTTTAGATAAATTGGTAAATTTTGAGTATTTGGTGAAATTAACGTCAAATGTTTTGTATGTCGGGTTGCAAATAGCATCGCCTGTGCTTTTGGCGACATTGGGACAGGATATTATTTTAGGAGTAATTTCAAAAACAGCTCCTCAAGTAAATGTATTTCAATTAAGTTTTTTGTTTAAACCGGTTTTGGGTGTTGCAATTATGATATGGTTGTTGCCGATGATAGTAAATGTTATAAGTGATTATTTTTTAAGTTTTTCTCATATAATATAAATTCATATTATATTATTTTTTAATTGTTAATAAAAATGTAACAAAATATTAATTTTATAGCACAAAATTTTTTTAGTATACTTATATAAGATGTTGAAAGTTAGTAAAAAAAGTAGTAAAAAATGAGTTTTTTTTCAAAGATATGTGAAACGTTAGGAAAAGCCAATTTACCTGTCTATACAGTGGCTGCCGTTGCTACTTTTAAAGGTATTTTAAGACCGACTTTCACTATGATGGATAAAAAGCAAGAGCCTAAAACAAAAAAATATGCAGCAATCAGAGAGGGCGCTACGGAGTTAATTGCTATTCCGACTTATATCGGTATGTCTTGGTTAACTCAGAAATTGGCACCGGCATTTTCTCCTAAAGGTAAGGATTTTGATAAATTATTAAGTTGTTCAAAATCTACTTTAGGATTTTTTGGTGTAGCTTTTGCGGCACTTTATGCAATTCCAAAGTTATGTAATGTTGCCATGCCTTATATTATGAAGGTATTTAAGATGGAGCATAAAAACCAAAATCCGGTAAAAAGTCAAACGCCTGTTTCTGTTGAAAATGTTCAACCAACAAGTCCACAGAAAAATTTAATTTTAAGATATAATTCTACTCTTTATAACAATGGGGGGCTTAAGATATGAGAATAGTCCCTGTTGATGCAAAATTTATCCCAAAAGCCGTAAAAAATTGGGTAAGCAGTCCTAAAACAGCTGATTTTGTTGAAAATACAATCTTTGCAGTTGGAGTTGAAACAGGCTTAAAAATGGTAGGCAGACCCACATTTATTATGATGGATAAAGAAGCTGATTCTCCTGAAAAGAAGAAGTATGCGGCTGTTAAAGAAATGCTTTATCAAGGAATTTGTCTATCTTTATATCTTTCTTGTATGCAACCTATCAAGCATTTTTTATATGGCGGAATTAGTAAACTTATGAGAAAAAACCCTGAAAATGCAGCTAAGTTAGATTTATATGATACGCACAATGATAAAATGCATGACATAGATGTAAAATTAAAAGCTGATTTGAAAAATGTTAAAGATAAACTTGCTCGTGAAAAAATAAGAGATGAAGCCATGAGCAAAATTATTAGTATGAAGGAAGAAATTCGTACTAATAAAAATTTACATTTAGGTAAAGGTGTAAAAGAATTTAGTGCTATAATAGGTTCTATATTAATGCTTACGGTTATAGCACCGCAAATAAGTCATTTAATAATTCACCCTATAATGAAGGCTGTCGGAGTAGAAAAAAAGCCTGAAGAAAAAATTGAAAATCAAAATATAAAAACAGCGTAAAAACAAGTAAAAAGGAGTTCAAGATATGATTATGTTTACGGGAGATATTCCTCCGGTTTATAGCCAACCTACGGTTAACAAAATAGAAGTTGAAAAAAAAGTACTTGCAAATAATGCAACTTCCTTTAATAATAAAGTAAGTAATGTACCGAGTTGGGCATATAAAGGAGCGACATTTATGGATAGTAAGAACGTAACAATAAAGATTGGGGCAGTTGATTTAAAGCCTTATACAGAAATGGCAAAAGAAAGTGCCGATGATATTAAATCAAGAGCAGGACAAAAAGGACAATTTTTGAATTGGATAGGAGTTTTACCTCAAAACCAATTGAAAAATTTAGATAATATTTATGCTTTAGCAAATCAAGCAAAAGCAGACGGAGCAACTAAATTAGCTGTTTTAGGAATTGGTGGTTCTCGCCATACAACTGAAGCTATGATGAAAATGTTAGGCAAAGATGCTGATGTAAAATTCTATTCATCAATTGATCCGATAAGTTTTGATAGATTTGCAAAAACTCTTGATTTAGATAATACAAAATTTTTGGTTGTATCAAAATCAGGCGGAACTTTAGAAACAACTGTTGCTTATAATAACGCAAAAGCTTTGATGCAAAAACATTTAGGTAGAGAAGATGTTTCAGATAAATTTATCGCAATGACAGATGCTTCTTCTGAAAAGAGTAATTTAAGAAAAGCCGTTGACAGAGGCGAAATTAAATTGTCAGGATTAGTTCATGATGATGTCGGCGGAAGATTTTCAATTTTTGACGATGCAACTTTATTTACAATGGCTTATGCCGGTGTAAGTAAAGAAGATACAGAAAAAATGTTGAAGGCTTCTTTGAAAGCTCAAAATGAGTTTTCAAATCCTAATATAAACGAAAATGAAGCTTTGCAATTAGCTGCGTTTAATGTAAAAGCAAAACAATCAGGCAAAAATAAACATTTTGTCGAATATTTTGGAGATTCTTTTTCAGGAGCTACTTTGTGGGAAAAACAAATGAAAAATGAATCTTTGAAAGCAAGAATTTCTACAGATACAAATGTCGGACCGGGATATTTGCATTACAACGCAGAAGCTGATTTAGATAAAGCAAATCAAGATTCTTTCTTTACATTTGTAAGTGTAAAAACAGATGATAAAGCAGCAAATGCACTTATGCATGGTGCGAAAGTAGCTTATTCAGCACAACACCCTGTATCAGAAATTGAGTTGAAAGATTTATCACCGGAATCAATCGCAAGATTTATTGAATTGAAACATTTTGAAACTCTTTATACAGGAAATATGTTAAGACGTACGGAAGGTAATGTAACTCCAAAAACAGAAGCAATGCCTGAAGTTTTACAACCAAACGTTGAAATTTATAAAAAAGAAGTTAAAAAAGTTTTGAATTAAGATATTTTTAACTAAAACAATGAGATTCTGAATATCTACGATAATTATTAACATTCCACACTTGTTTCAGGATGACGTAGACATGTCTTACGAGCTTCTCCTATCTTTCGATTGCAGTGGCTCAGATACCTCGCTCACGCAATAAAAAGGGGCCTTTCGCCCCAAAGAATATGTTGAGTATTGTTATTGTCTTTTTTAGCACACATTCCCCAAAAATTATTTTTGTGCTTTTTTAATACTCGATTTTAACCCCTGAGCCAAATCTTTTCGGCCCGTTTTTTCATAAATTTTTGTCATTGATTCTAAAAATTTCATACTATCCACATTCATAGATGGGTTTGTCATATTAGTTTTTGAAATCGGTTTCATACTTGGTTTCAAATCACTTGATTTTCTTTCTGCTGTTTGTACAGGACTTGTTGCAGATTGCGGTTTTAATGGGCTTTCGTTTGCCGGAAGCGGCATTCTTTGTTGTGGCAATCCTGTTGTCATATAAGGACTTCTTGTCGTTTTTTGATATGCTTTTAATCCGACAGGTGATTTTATGCTTGGTGAAATTGATTGCGGATTTGTTAAATTGTGAGAATTAACTTTTCTGTACATATCAACTTCTCTATCTCTGATGTCGCTAAATCTTTCCATATTTGAAGCTAATGAACTCCTGCCCAAACCAACTCTTGTATTTTGGTTTTTGTTTAATATTCCTTTTAATCCGCTTAAAAATAAGATTGAAAGCAATCCAAAGGTAACTGTCCAACTTATTTTTTCATTAGACATTGCTTTTTTTACACCTGATAATACAGTTGAAAAATTCATAAATTCAGAACCTGAAACTTCGTCTTCAATATCACGGTAAACAGGGCTGTAACTTTCAGCAGGACTGCTTAATAAAACTTCTTCTTTAGGCATTGCTGAGGATTTTTCAAGTATATTTAACGGTGTTTTCAATGAATCAAAACTTATTTTTGCTTCGTCAATGTTTTTTCCTTGAATATATATTCTTAAATTATCTTTGCCTGTTTCTTCAACTACGATGCTATCAATTGTTGATGCAGAATTATAAATTGTATTAATTGTTTTTGACGCTTTCATTCCTTTGATATCTAAAAACATTTTGTTTGGTGCTTGAACAGTCTTTTTTACATCAGCATTTTCATCTGATTTTAAAATAATGTGGCTTATGCCTTTTGCACTGTCAACTTGTATTGCTTGTAAAACATTTTCTGCAGCATTTACATTTAAAACTGTCGCAAATAAAACTACGACCAATAACAATCTTCTTGTCCAATAACTTAGGTTAATATTTCTCACCCGTCTTCTCCCTCAACTTTTGATGTACTAAGCATATAATTTTATTTTTGTTATGACATCAATCTTAGGGTTTAACTTTTATAGACCAAGTGGTTAAGTTTATTTATTAACTTTTGTTAAATTTACGTGTTTTTCTTTGAAAATAAGGCAATTTTTACTATTCAGATACATTTCATGAAACATAGATGTAAGTGAAAAACTTGAAAGGGAAATCATTATGGCAATCGGAAAACTTATAGGATATGCGTTTAAAACAACAAAAATGAAATATAAAGCAATGAAATGGGCTGATAATTTATCAAAAAATGTTGAATTAAAAAAATTAGGAGTTGAAAGCGAAATACAGGATACATTTACAAGTACTAATGTTAAATATGAAAAAAATATATTTAAAAGAGCTATTAACTGGGTTAAAGATTTCTTTGCAAGCTTAAAAGAAATGAAAAAAGAGTTTAAAGAATGTAAAACTTCTGCTGAGAAAAAAGAATTTTGGTCAGATTTAAAGAAAGATTTTGAAGAAGTAAAAGCTGTATTTAAATATGCAAAAGATTTTGTTGCTGAAACTATAAAAACAGGTGGAAAAAATTTAGCAGATGATGCCGAAAAAGTTGTTGATAAAACTGTTTAATATGAAATAAGTACAAAAAGAGGGCGGAGCCAAAGGCTCCGCCCTCTTTTTGTCATAAATATCCTTGTAATAATTGTAATATAACGCTTGATTTGAAAATATATTTAATATAAAATCATTTTAGTCGAAAATTTTATGGCGATTGGCGTGCCATAAGTTTTCAAAAATATTACTCTACCATCAGCGGAACTGGGCGAATAAGGCAGCGTTAGCGAGCTGAGGGCGAGGTGAACGGGTTGACTTGCGAGAGTGCAAGGCAAGCAGGTTCACCGCAGACCCGTTAAAGGCGAGCGAACAAGACAGCGGAAGCAAAATGGTTCAATAAAAAGGAGAAAAATATGCCAAAGATGAAAACACACAAAGCAGGTGCTAAACGCTATAAAGTTACAGGCACAGGCAAAATTACGCGTAGAAAAGCCGGTATCGGCCATTTACTCGCTAACAAATCTAAAAGCAGAAAGAGAAGAATTTTCAAAACTGAAGAAATTTCTCAAACACATTTGGATTTGGTTTCTAAACAGTTACCTTACAAGAAGTATAGCAGATAGGGGGGAAACATGAGAGTAAAACGCGGTAATGTAAGTCGTAAAAGACACAAAAAAATATTAAAACTTGCTAAAGGTTTTATCGGTGCAAGAAGCAGAATTTTTAAAGTTGCTAATTGTGCTGTTATGAAAGCACTTAAGTATCAATACAGAGATCGTCGAGTTCTTAAAAGAACTATGAGAAGACTTTGGATTGTTAGAATTAACGCTGCTGTCAGAGAACGTGGCATGGCTTATTCAAGATTTGTTAATGCTTGTAAAAAAGCTAACATTCTTGTTAATAGAAAAATGCTCGCTGATTTGGCCGTTAATGATAAAGAAGCTTTTGATGTTGTTTTTGAAGCAGCTAAAGCAGTGCTTTAATTAGGTTAAAAAAGGCGGGATTTGCATTTTGCAAATCCCGCCTTTTTACTGCCTTTTTTATTTTTTACCTTTAATCAATTTTACTAATTTAGAAATGGGTTTAAATTTTGTCATTAAACAAATGCCGCTTACAAGAAGAATTGAAGTTGCAATTCCTTTCCAAGATGATTTTTTATCGCTTTTAACAGCTTTTTCTGATTGATAAATGTCATTATTAAGTTGTTTAAATTTTTCGCCGGCAACTTTGTGATTATACAAATCAGAAGAAACTTTATCATCAGGCGGATAAACTACGCCCAAAGATTGTTTTGGTAAATTCATATTAGGATTAATTTCGTTCATAAAAAACCGCACACTTTTTCTATAATTATATAAAGTATTTTTTAATAGAAAAATTGCGTAAAGTTTATTTTAAAATTATTTTTTCAACCTAAAAATTCTAAATTCACTGGCTTCAAGTTTATCGAAATAAAGTTCATTTTCTGTTGTTTCAAAATCTTTTTCAATCATGTCCTCACCGTCAAAATAAATTTCTGTTTTAACGGCATATTCACTTGGTAAGAAGACAGTTTTTTCATAGATATCATTTCCTTCTTTAAGCGAAGATGAAGTTGTTCCATCATCATTTTGTTTAATTATTTTTTCTGTCGGATAAGCATAATTTGCGACAACCAAAATTGCTTGTTTTAGAGGGTCTTTTGTAATTATCCAACTTACAAACCCGTCGTCATCTTGTTTGATAATAGAAGCTTCTCCATTAATAATAATATCTTGAGATTTTACAAAACGATTTATTGCATCAAATTTTTTAAAAAATTGTTCATTATTTTCTCTTTGCATAGAAATTTCAGCACCGATAGTAGCTTCAATCCCTGTTTTTGTAAATGATTCATCGCCATCGACATACATAACCGGTCTTTGAGCGTATTTGCCACCGACAAGAAATTTATATTTAAACCATTTAAACAAAGCTCCGTTTTCCCCTAATTGCCCCGGATACTGGTCAATAACACGAAATTCTCCATCTTGATTATTATAAGTTTTTAATACTGATAAATTTTCTATTTTAAAATTTTTCGTATTATAATTTGCTAAATCTTGATTATCTTCGATAATTTTTTCAGGTGTTTTTTGTGATTGACAGATTATATCGTTACCCCAGAGAAGATCGAAATTCATGTCCTCATGATATTCTTTTAAGAAACCTTCCCATAGCATATATTCTGCAAGTGTTGCAAAATACGGAGTTTCTTTTTTTAATTCAGTATTTAACAAATTAAGAACATATTTTGGAATACGATAGCTGATAGGTAAACCGTCTTTTGTAGAAACTTCATCAATAACATGGTCGATATGATCAATTCTAAATCCGTCGAAATTATATTCTTTTTTAATTGTTTTTAAACTTTGAACAAAGAATTTTACAACCTTATCATTATATTTGCCGTTTTCTAAAAAAGTGAAGAAATAAGGCGTTTGACAATCAAGATTTGCAAACGGCGTTACGTCATTGCCTTCAAAATCGTAGTGTGTAAACATGGGATAACTTCCGCATTCGCTCATTTTATCAAAAACTGGAACACCAGCAGAACACCAAGCACCACCCGGAGCCGGCCATAAACCTTTTGATATAAGTTTTTGAGTGATTTCACCTTGTTTTGTTATATTATATTCTTCAAGTTCTTTATTGCTTTTTACATTCTCTATTTCAGCGATGATTTCTTTAACTTTTTGGACAATTTTTTCTTGATTTTTTTGTTCTAACATTTGATTAGAAAAATCTTTTTTTAATAATGATAATTCTTCAAAAAATGCATCAAAAATTCTTTGATAATATTCACTTAAATCGCCACCGCCACTTCTTAAAGTTTGTTTAAAAATATCTTTTACAATCTCGATATCTTCTTTATCAAATTTTTCTTCTAATTTTTGAGCAATTGTGTCGATACAATTTTCTATTTTTTCTAAAAGTTCATTTATATCAAACCATCTTGCAATATAAGGTTTTGCAAGGACAATTTTTGCAAATCTTCCTGTTTGAGGTAAAACATCATAAATTACAGGGTGTCCTGCAAGTTGAGCTAATTTGATAAATAATTTCACTTGAGATTTTGCATTTAATCCCAATTCTACTGACAAAGACTTATCTTCTAAGTTTTCGCTGACATCGGAACTTGTCGGTAAATATGCACAACCAAATTCTCTTGGATGAAACGGAATTAAATAAATTGTTGTATTGAGTATTCCTAAATCTAAATTTCCGACAGGTAAAATTAATAATTGCCTTAGCCAATCAATAAATTTTCCCGCATCTTCTGTGGTGTTTCCATCGCCTAATGCTGCAAGATTTATTAATTTTATGTCATGTCCTTCTTTTTTTATCCAATCGGTGTTTTTAATCCCCATTCTTTTTAAAGGGCTGATTTTATCAGAAGTAATATTAAATTTGTTTTCTTTAAAAATTCCTTTTCCTTGCCATTTTATTTCTAATCCAAATAAAACTTCAGCAGGTGAAAGTTCTCTCAATGCTTTTTCTTGTGAATAAGGCAAATATCCGTATTTTAGAATAAGTCCGCCCAAATAGTCTTTTCGCTCTTGTGAAATCGCTTCAAAATTATAATGTTCTTTTAATTTTGAATAAATTTCGTTTAAATCAAAATCTTCCACGATTTCAGGTTTTTTAAATAAAAAATCCAACATAGCTAAACTCCAAATAATATCATTTGAAAGAATTTTACCATAATAATAAACAAATTTACAGAGGTAAATTTATAATAAATTTTGTTCCGAAATCTTTTTTACTTTCTAATGAAATTGTTCCTTTATGAGCTTCTATTATGTTTTTACAAATATATAAGCCTAAACCCGAAGCATTTTCTTTATTTTTTGTCGTAACATATTTATCAAAAATATTTTCTTGAGTATCTGCGTTGACACCCATGCCGAAATCTTGAATAGAAAAAGTTAAAAATTTATCTCCGATATTTGTTTCAAGAATAATTTCACTTCCTTTCGGTGAATAATCGGAAGAATTTGTAAGGAGATTTATTATAACTCTTTTTATTTGTAATAAATCAATGGAAATAATGCTGTCATTTAAATCTAATTTAGTTTTTATTGTTTGATTTTTTTCTTCAAACAGAAGTTTTAATTCTTCTAAACAACTTTGTAACAGAAGAACAAAACATATTTTTTCTTTATTTAAAGTGATAACACCGTTTTCAAATCTATATTTTGTTAAAATGTTTTCTGTCATACTCTGAAGATACATTGTCGATTTTAAAATTTCATCAAGAATTTCTCTTTGTTCTGAAGAAAGTTTGCCGAATTCGTCTTTAAGTAATAAATTTAAAGCCAGTAATTTCGCATGTATGGGTGTTTTTAAGTCATGTGTAATCATTGCGATAAAATTTTCCTTTGAAGTAGTTTTTTGTTCATTTTCTTTTTTTTGTTTTAGAATACTATAAACCTGAGCACGAACGGTATTAATATCAAAAGGTTTTTCAATAAAAGCAAAAGACCCTAAATTATATCCGAAAACTTTGTTTGAAGAATTTGATAAGGCACTTATAAAAATAACGGGAGTTTCACTGTTTACAGGATATTCTTTTATATTTTGGTAAAGCTCAAATCCTGAAAGATTATTCATCATCACATCAAAAAGCATTAAATCGACTTTGTTTTTAGCACAATAATCAAGTGCTTCAAATGGATTTAAAAAAGCGTTAATTTCTAAATTAAAAGGCAACAAAGTTTCTTGTAATAATTCAATATTCAAATCATTATCATCGACAACAACAATTTTTGCACCTTCGACTAAAGAAAAATCATAATGAATTTTGGTAATTTTATCTATATTTTCTTTTTGTTCAAAATATTCCCGTACAATCTCTTCATTTATGGGATACTGTATAATATTTTTTATTCCGATTTTATTGGCTAAAATAATGTTTTCATGCGTAACATTATTTGACGCAATCCAAAAATCTGTTTTTAAATTTAAAGATTTATATTTTTCTATGATTTCTAATTCTTTTTTTGAAAAGTTTGTTTTAACAATACAAAGTTCCTGAAAATCCTTATATTTATTTAACTCCAAAGGATTTTCTACGAAAAAAAATTTTTCTCTTAAGTCCATCGCATTCTCTAACATAAAATAATACTATACTGTATATAGCACCATAACCATTAGACAGTTAGGCTATATTAATTATTCTTTAATCCCGCCTTGTAAAATGTCATTTATAAAATATCTTTTACCCAATAAAAATATTCCAATAACAGGTATGGCACAGATTACGGAACAGGCTAAAAGTTCACCCCAAAGCATTGTTTCTCTGAAACTTCCTTTAAATAAAGCTAAAGCTAAAGGAAGCGTTCGCATATTTTCGGAATTTGTTACAATTAATGGCCACATAAAACTGTTCCAACTGGAAACGAATGTAAAAATTGCCAATGTCGCAAGTGTTGGAATTGCAAGAGGTACAGCTATCTTCCAAAATGTTTGAATTGGATTACAGCCGTCGACAACAGATGCTTCTTCTAAATCTTTGGGTAAATTTAAAAAACATTGTCGCATCATAAAAATTCCAAATCCGCCGAAAAATCCCGGAATAATAAGTGCTTGGTATGTGTCAATTAAATGCATTTCCCGCATTAGGAAAAATAGCGGAATTATGTTTACCTGTGGTGGAATCATCATTGTTATGAGAATTATTAAAAATAATAAATTACTTCCCTTAAATTTAATTCTCGCAAATCCGTATCCTGCTAATGTTGCAAACAGAAGTTGCCCGAATGTTGTTATAACTGCAACAATCAGGCTGTTTAAAAAATATTGAACTAAATTTATTGACTTAAAAACATTCAAATAGTTTTCAAAAGTCGGATTATTTGTAAAAAATTTCGGCGGATATGAAAAAATTTCCGCATTTGTCATAAATGATAAACTTACCATTACAAAAAACGGCAATAACATACTTAAACAAATTAAAATTAATATGCTATATCCTAAAACTTTTTTTATAATAACACCTATACGTTTGGTAAATCACCATTTACAACTGCAAGTTCATCGCTTTCCAAATGGAAAACGTCATGCAAAGATTTTAAAGCGATTTCAGAATCTTCTTTTTCAACAAGGCAACTTATTTTAATTTCACTTGTAGAAATCATCTTTATATTTATATTTTTTTCAGCTAAAGCTTTAAACATATCGGCTGCAATTCCGGGTCTGTCAATCATACCGGCTCCGACTATCGAAACTTTTGCAATATCTTTATCAATTTGAATTTCACTTGCGTTAATTTCATTTTTTAATTCTTCTAACGCTTTTAAAGTTTTTTCCAAATCAACAGCATCAATTGTGAAAGCAATATCATTTGTATGAGTATCTTTTTTTGCGTAAGACTGAATAATCATATCTACGGAAATATTATCCTCAGCAAGTTTGCTAAATAATTTTGCTGCACTACCCGGTTTATCAGGCACATTGCAAAGAACTATTCTCACCTGTGATAAATCTGTTGCAACACCTGTTACGGGCTTATAAATTTCCATAGCATCTACTCCTATTATTAAAGTTCCTAAATTTTCAAGTTTAAAACTGCTTCTGACACGAAGTTTTACATCAAATTGTTTTGCTGTTTCAACTGCTCTCGGGTGAAGCACATTCGCCCCAACTCTTGCAAGTTCAAGCATTTCATCATAAGAAATTTCACCAATTTTTGAAGCGTGAGGAACAATTCTCGGGTCAGTTGTGTAAACACCTTCTACATCGGTATAAATATCACAACGTTCAGCTTCAAGTGCTGCTGCAAGTGCAACTGCTGATGTATCCGAACCTCCTCTGCCTAGTGTTGTAATTTCTCCGTCTTCCGTTACACCTTGAAATCCAGCTACAACAACAATTTTACCCTCATTTAAGAATTTTTTTACTTTATCCGTTTTTATATCAACAATTCTTGCTTTAGAGTGAACTTTTTCTGTCATAATGCCAATTTGCGTTGCATTTAAACTGACTGCATCGCAACCTTGTGCTTGTATTGCCATTGTTAATAATGCAATAGAAACGCCTTCCCCTGTTGATAGAAGCATATCCATTTCACGACTTGATGGGGTTGAACTTATCTCGTGTGCCATTTTTACTAAATAATCAGTTGTATGTCCCATCGCAGAAACAACCACGACAACATCATTGCCGTTGTTTTTTTCCCTAATTATTGTTTTGGCAACATTTTTTATTTTATCTGTGTCGGCAACTGATGTGCCTCCAAACTTTTGTACAATGATATTTTTCATATTTTACCGATTAATTGGTGTATTTTTTACAATATTTCTTCCATATTATAGTTTGAATACTTTTCTTTGGCAAGTTCTTTATTTAAAAAATCTTCATTTTCTTCACGAATTTTATTAAAATATTTTTTCGCATCATTTATCATACCATTTTTTGATAAAATAAGACCATATAAAAAGATTATTTCTAAATCTTTTTCATCTAATTTGTATAAATTTGTTACTTTTAATAATGCTTTTTTGTAATCTTTTATGCTTAATAAGAAATTTATGTAATCTTTATGACCTTTTATTGATTTGGAATCATATTCAAGTCCTTTTTCAAAATATTTTTTTGCTTTTTCTTCATTTCCGGATAAAAAGTAAGCATTTGCAATATTTATATAATTATGAACGGCTTTTGCATCTATTTTAAGAACATTTTCAAAAAATTCTATTGCTTTATCAAATTCCTTATTATCAAAATACATTGAGCCTAAATTTTCCATTGCTCTGATATTTTTTGGATTTTTTTCAAGAACATTTTCAAAATATTTTGCGGCACTTTCAAAATCTCTCAATTTTAAATCAGCAATTCCCAAATGAATTAAGATTGATTCTGTATTAATTCCGCCTGCCATCTGTAAGGCTTGAAACAATTTTTCTTTAGATTTTTCGTAATATTTAAAATGTTGAAGGCTTATTCCCCAAGACAAGTATAAGTAAGCATTTGTCGCATTTTTTTCTTGAGCCAATTCATAAGATTTAAAACTTTTATATTCATCGTTTAAATTCATATAACATTCACCCATAAGCATATAAGCTTCGGTTTTTGTGGCACATAACTTTGTTACAATGGTGCAATTTTCAATCGCTAAATTATAATCATTTTTCTTAAATGCTATATATGCTAAATAGTAATGAGCATCAAAATGGTCAGGAACCATCTGTACAACAACATTTAACTTATCTTCTGCAATATTAAGTTTATTATTTTCTAAATCAACAATTGCCCAAAGAAATAATGCCGTAAAATTATAAGGGTCAAGTTTACAAGCCTTTGAAAAATTTTCTCCTGCTAAATTATATTTTTTTTGTTTTGCTGCTGAAATTCCGTAATTTGTAAAAATATCTCCGTTAAGCGGGTCTAACTTGAGAGCTTCCTTAAATCGTTTATCTGCCTGTTCATAATCGCCGAGTTCCGTGAGTGTATTACCCCAAAAACAGTAAGCTTTTGCATTATTTTTATCAAGTTTTAAGGCATTTAAAAAGTTTTGGATAGCATCTTGATACTCTCTTTTTTGAAGGCAGATTATCCCTAAATTTATAAAAGCTTCAGGATTTTTTGCTCCCATTAAAATTGAGGTTTCAAATTTTTCTTCTGCCTCTTCAACCCCACCTGTTTTGGCTAAATGCATTCCCCAGTTTATATATGCAACAGATGGTAATGCAGGATTTTGAGATATTTTTTGATAATTTAAAACTTCCAAATCCAGCTTTTTTATTTTAAAATAATATTTTTGAATAAAAAATTTTATTTTATTTAATGCATCAAAAGACAATCCGCAACCTCACGAAAAACCCCACTACCACAATTTGTTCTGGTAATTTGTATGTTTTTAATTTTTTTTAATTTTTTATTTGCTTCAGGAACTGTTATTTTTGTTTTTGCGAAATTAAGACATTCAAAATCATTTACGTCATCTCCGATATAAATGATTTCGTCCTTTGAAAGATTATATTTTTCAAGTATTTTTTGCAAAATTTCTAACTTATTTCTTATACCTTGATGAACTTCTTTTAATTCAAATTTTTCCGCAATTACATCAATTGCAGAATTAGCTTCACCTGATATTATCGCAATTTCATAGCCTGCTTTTTTAAGTAAAGAAATTCCCATAATATCTTTAAAATTAAGCTTTCTTGTTTGTTTTTCGTCGGCTGTTATATAAACGCAATTATCAGTAAAAATTCCGTCAAAATCGCTTATAATCATTTTAATATTTTTAGGCAATTTTAATCGTTTTTTAAAAAACATTAACCAATCCTTCTTAATTTTTTAATAATAGGTTCTTCTGATTTATAAACTTTTTTAATTCCATCGCCTTTAACTATCGGTATTTGGCGAATATCTCTGACAAGTCTGAAAATACCGCTTGGCTCAAGACTTGCTGCATGATCAGAACCCCAAAGAGTTCTGTCTAATGTAATGTGTCTTTCAACTGAACATGCACCGAAAACAACCGCCAAAGTTGATGGCAACAATCCTCTTTCATGACCTGAAAATCCTATCGGACAATTATATCTTTCTTTAAGCACTTGTATCGCTTTTAGATTTATTTCTTCATGGTTTGTCGGATAAGTTGATGTGCAATGATAAATTATTAAATCTTTTTTGCCTAAAACTTCAACTGCATGGTCAATTTGTTCCATTGTACTCATGCCGGTAGAAAGCAAAATCGGTTTACCCTTTTCCCTTGTATGTCTTAACAAATTGTCATCGGTAAGACTTGCAGATGAAATTTTATAACAAGGTGGGTCGAATTGGTCTATAAAATTAACTGATTTTTCGTCCCAACATGATGCAAACCATAAAATACCACGTTGTTTACAATAATCATTTATTTGATTATATTGGTTTAAAGAAAATTCCAAACCTCGTTTTAAATCGCCGTTTGTTTTCCCAAAAATACTATCTCTTTCTTTTGCTAATTCCTCTTTAGAATAAACGACATCAACAGTCCTTTTTTGAAATTTAACAGCATCACAACCAGCCATAATAGCAACATCTATAAGCTTTTTTGCTTGTTCTATATTTCCGTTATGATTAATCCCTATTTCTGCAATAATAAAACAAGGTTGACCGTCGCCCACCAATTTATTACCGATTTTGACACTTTTTACCATTAAGACACCTCTTTATTTCAAATATTTTTTATACAGACCTAATTCTTCAATTTCTTCGGTTTGTTCGCCGACTTTATTTTCTTCAACTTCATTGTCAACATTAAATAGTTCTTCCAAAGTTTTTGCCTGAATTCCTTCTTCATTTGATTTCTCTTCTGTAAATACTGAAGAAATTTCTTCGGAATTATTTAATTCTTTTATTAATGAAATTGAATTTTGAGTAACACCTAAAAGTAACCTTTTATCTCCAATTTCCACCACATGCAGATTTTTGTTTTGCCCCAATTGGGTAGTCGATAAGACTATTATTTTATCATTATTTTTATTTTTTAATTGTTTTTTTACAGTATTTGCACTCAAAATGTTAAGTTTTGTATAAATTATTCCTGTTACATAAATAAGTCCTAAAACAAATAACAATGATATTATAACTGTTAAAAAGTTTGGTTCTGTCGAAGTCGTTTTTAAAGCTGAATTCAAGTCGTTTTCTTCAGCACAAAAAGCAACATTCGGTAATATTAATAATAAACTTAATAATATTTTTCTCATAATATCCTCTTTATCTGTTATAATAAATTTTATCATAAACATAAAGGATTTTATTTAATGTTTTATTTACATTTGTTTTTATTAGTAATTTTTATATCGTTATTTTTTATTCATAAAAAGTTTTTTAATAAATTACAAACTGAAAAAAAATATTTGAAAATTTTAGAAAATTCAATAAATGCAATTAGATACGGAAATTTAACTAAAAAAATAAATTTTTCAGAAAAGGATTTTGAAAATTTTACTCAAAATTTTAACAGAATGATTGAAACTTTGGCTGACAGAGAAAAGATGATTGCTGAGTTTCAAAGTGAATTGTTAAGGCAAAATAATTTTCTGGAAGCAATAATTAATTCGCTTTCCGATGGAATTTTAATTCTTGATGATAAAAATAAAATTTTAAGAAATACTCCGAAAATAAATGAATGGTTTAATGATAAAAACGATTTAATCGGAAAATCTTTTTCCAAATATGTTCAATTGGCACAGGAAGCTGATTTGGAAAATTTATCTCTTGCAGAAATTTTTATAAAAGATAATGCAACCAAAAATTTTGTTATAAGTACGATGAAAATAGAAGTTGAAAATGAAAAGAAAAAAATAATTGCCGTAATAAAAGATATTACTGACCAAAAAGAATTAGATAAAGTTAAAGAAGATTTCGTTGCAACGCTTACTCATGATATGAAAGTTCCGATTGTTGCGGAATCAAATATTTTGGAGTTCCTTTTACAAAATCGTTTTGGGGAATTAACTAATGAGCAAAAGGAAGTTATTTCTAATATACAAACTTCGAATAGAGAATTAAATGAACTTGTACAAACCATGTTGGAAACTTATAAATTAAAAGACAGCGGAATTACTCTTGTAAAAGAAACTATTGATATAAATTCACTTATCGGAGAAATTCGAGAAGAAATGCGGACAATAATTGAAAAATCAAATTTAAAATTAAATTATTCGACAAAATTTGATTTTTGTTGCGTAGCAGATCGTTCGCAGTTAAAACGTGTTATTAAAAATTTAATCCAAAACGCTGTTTCTCACAGTGGAACGGCGGAATTTATTGATATAAATGTTTATGAATACGATAAAATGTTAAATATTGATATAAAAGATTACGGAAAAGGTATTTCGCAAGATGAAATTGAGAAAATATTTAACAAATATTATTCAACGGCAAAAAAATTCAGAAAAATCGGAACAGGTTTGGGCCTATATTTATCAGATCAAATTGTAAAAGCTCATAACGGTAAAATCCTTGTTACAAGTGAAATTGATAAAGGTTCTACATTCTCTGTGAGAATTCCGTTTAATTAATTTATTTGAAATATTGCCTGATAGATTTACTTATTTTTGCTGATTTTTGTTAAAAAAATAATTGATTGAAATAACAATGAATCTTTTCAATAACAAACTTATCATACATTTATGAGAGTTTTTATTTCTTTAATTTTATGTGTGTTTTTATTCAACTTAAGTACGGAAATGGTTTTTTCCGTAAGTGCTTATGCAGGGATAATTTCTAAAATGGAAAAATCTCTGCTTGGAATTGAGTATCAAAACCAATCTGATATAAAACGGGTTGAAAGGCTTGAAATAGAAGTTTACGGAACTGTTTCGAATTCAAATTTGGCAACTCGTGTAAATAATTTAAAAAAATCTCTTAATGCTGATTTAATCGGGCAGGAAATAACTCCGAAGGAAGATACTTTTGCCGAAGAAGAAGATAAATATATTGAAAATATTCCAAAGGCGGATAATTCCGTTACTTATCCTATAATTGATGAAATGGAAATGAAAGTTTTTCAAAAACAGTTTCCACAGCAAGATGTATCAACTCGTATTCAAAATTTAGAGAAAAAAGTTTTTAATAAAAACTATATTCAAGAAGATTTGAACAAGCGAACAGAGCGGTTGAAAGCTTCTGTTTTGAAAAAAGAAGCTTCTATGAATGATTATGATAATATTTTTTCGGAAAATTTTCCCTCAAGCGATAATTTTTATGCTCCGAAACAAAATAATAGTTCTCAACCTCAAATGAGTGACAATTTTTTCGGGCCTCAGAATAATATGTATAATTCTCAAAAATATGAGCAAAATAATACAGAAAAAAATGAAGGAGCTGAACTTGGAAAAATAGAAAAAACTTTGTTTAAATCAACTTATAACAATGATCCGATGAATTACAGACTTGCGAGAATTGAGCATGGACTGTTTGGAATAACTTTTGAATCCGATGATGATAATACAAGAATTCAAAGAATAACCAGTGCTTTTAATGCAAAGAAAAAATCCGCAAAATACGATTCCAATAAGTTTCAAAAACATATGTCGACAATCGTTCAAATCGGAACAATTGTCCTTATAATTTTAGCTATGGTTTTATAATTTTATATTTTTGTTTAAATATTGCCTTAAAAATATTTATTATGATATACTTTTATTATGGAAAAATCGGGGAAAAATTCAACATTAACAGCACAAAATAAGCTGATTTTTTTGGGTTTGTTTTTAAGCACAACCTTTATTATATTAATCGCTTACTTTGCTATTACAAATATTCAAACAAAATTAAATGACGGATATAAAAATTTCGGACAGATTTTGTCAAAAACTTTGGCGATTGAAACGGTTGAAATTACAAAAGATATTCCGGAATTCGACAAATATAATATTTTAAGAACTCATTCAATTTCAATCTTAAAAAGTAACGAAGACATAGCTTTTATTGAGTTTAAAGATAATAAGGGCGAAGAAATTTATTCAAGTAAAGAAGATTATCCAAAACAAGCTTATACTGCGAAAATTTCCGTAAGTTCCCCTATGATTATAAAAAATGAAAATGGAGTTAAAACAGTAGGCTCTGTCATGGTTGGGCTTTCGGGCGGAATTATCGATAAAGTTTCTAACGCAACAAAAGCTTCTCTGGTTTTTGTTTTTGCTGTTACTTGGATTGTGTTCTCTTTAGTCATTCTTCTGAATACTTATTTAATGGCAAGAGAGTTGAAAATCCTGCATTTTGGGGTTGGAAAAATTTCAACCGGTGAATTTGGTTACAAAATTGACGGAAAAGGTGTTAGCTCTGAAGTTAAAGAATTGTTTAATGCTTTTAACGATATGTCGACGAGATTGCATCTTTATGAGGAACAAAATATTGAAACTCTTACATTAGAAAAAAATAAACTTGAAGCTGTGTTGATGAGTATTGCAAACGGTGTTGTTGTTTGTGATAATTTTGATAATGTGGTTTTGATAAATAATCATGCAAAATTTCTTCTTGATGCTAAAGAAGAAGATTTGTTGAACAGCAAAATCCAACAGTATTGCGACACTGACGGTGAATTTTGTTTTACGGAAAAAATTGATCAATTTAAAAATACTCCGCTTGATGAAATGGAGAAAAAACCTCTTGAATTTAGCATTGAAGTTGATAAAAGAATTATTAAAGCCCTTATTTCGCCTATGTTTTCAAGAAATAAGGATTATGTAGGTTATATTATTGTTTTAATTGATATTACTAAGGAAACAGAAATGGATAAATTGAGAAATCACTTTATTTCAAACGTTTCTCACGAATTGAGAACGCCTGTTACTGTTTTAAGAAGTTATATTGATACTTTGTATAATTACGGCGAAACTTTTGATTTTAATACGCAAAAAGATTTTATAAGTGTTATGAATCAAGAAATTATCAGACTTAATAAAATGGTTAATGAAATTTTGGATTTTTCAAGATTAGAATCAAATTCGGTTAAAGTTGAAAAACAAATGGTGAATATGCCTAATTTGATTGATGAAACAGTACGCTCAATGGACGTGCTTGCACAGGAAAATAAGATTACTTTTTCTACTATAATAGAACCTGATTTGCCGGAAGTCGTTGCTAATTACGAAACGATACAAAGAGCTTTGAGCAATTTGATTTCAAATGCTATAAAATATTCTTCCGAAGGAAAACGGGTTAAAATTCGTGCCGAAAGAGCAAGAATAGGTGATTTTCTTGAAGTTTCCGTAGAAGACCAAGGAATCGGTATTGACCCTAAACACCATAAAAAAATATTTGACAGATTTTATAGAATTGAAAATGAAACACATACAGTAAAAGGTACCGGTTTGGGACTTCATTTGGTTAAAATTGCAATAGAAAAATATCATAACGGACAAGTTTTTGTGGAATCTAAAGTCGGAGAAGGCTCTACTTTCGGATTTAGACTTCCTTTGAATATTACTTTGGAAGAAGCTAATAAAGAAGAAGAATATGAACATCCGCCCGTTCCTGTTGATGAAATGCTTATGCAACCAATAAATGGGGAAGAAAAAAATATAACTGAAAATGTTGATAAAATCGTTAATGAAGATTTTTTGAAAGAACAACAATTTGAACAATCTTCTGAACATGTTTCTGAACAAGTTCCTGAGCAATCTTCCGAGCAAGTTCCTCAACAATTTGCGGAAAACAAGATTAAACAACCCGCTACACAAGAAGGTTCGCTCGAGCAAGAAAAAGTTACATCTGCAACAATTTCTTCCGAGAAACAAAATGTTGAAGGTTGGGAAATATCTTTTGAAGAAAGAGAAATTTAATTAACAAAAGGGCGGAGCCAAAGGCTCCGCCCTTTTGTTTAAACATATAAATCTCAAAATTAAAATGACATTAAAGTTTTTACAGAGCGTGCATTTTCTCTGATATCTTTATCTTCGTTCATTTCGATTGTATCATCAAGGATTTTCATTGCTTCTTTTTTATCTTTAAGATTTAAAAGAGCATTGATTGTATCCATTGCAACGGTTGTGTTTAAATCGTTAATCCCTTTTCCTTTTTCCAAGATAACTATTTTCAAGGAATTATGTGTATTTTTTTTAACCAAAGCTTTTGCAGTTAAGGCTCTTACGCCATCTATCGGGCAATTTGTTCCGACATCTTCCAGTACTCTAATGGAATCTTCATCTTTATGTATTGCCAAAGCTTCTATAATATTTTCTAATTTTTTCATTTAGGTATCTCCTATCCTAAAATTTTAACTTCATCTCTCATCATGTTTTCCAACGTTTTAACATCTTTTTTCGCAAGATTTTTAACGCTGTATTCATCTGTGAAAGAAGGTAATTTTATTGATTTAAAATTTTCGCCTACATTTGAAGCTATTGATTTAAAACTTATGCCGGAAATTTTATTCCAAGATGCAATCGAACTTTCTTTAATCTTGTTTCCGAAAGCTATTGTTGAATTTATACGTTCATTAACAGAATTTTTAATTGAATTGTTAACTCCGTTTATAGAATTTATAATATTTCCGCCAAAAGATTTGAATATATTTTCTTTTTTAGCTGTTTCAAAGACATCAGCCGTTACGACATTTCCTTTAAAAGATGTTCTAAAAGGATTTGATTGAAGTCCTTGAGTTTTATTTTCTTGTTTTCTTCCGAAAATTCCTGTTGTTAATTTAAAGCTTATTTTTTCCATGGTAACCTTTCCCTATTTGTTTACTGACTAACCGTACCATAATGGTATTATTTCAAAATCAATTAACAATACGAAAAAAGGCTTAATATTTTATAACTAAAGTATGAAAAAGGTTAAATAAATTTTTTGTAGTATTTTTCTATAAACAAGTCGTATTCATCGTTTAATATGGCTTTACGAGCTTGCTTGATAAAATTTATTAAAAATTTTGTATTATGAATTGAGAGTAAGATTTGAGCGTTGCTTTCGCCTACTCTAAACAAATGTCTTATGTAAGCTCTGGTGTGGTTTTTGCAAGCGTAACAATCGCAAAGTTCATCAAGAGGTTTGCTGTCACGTTCAAATTGTTTATTTTTAATATTTTTTTTGCCGTCAAAAGTGAAGAAAGAACCGTGCCTTGCGTTTCTTGTGGGAAGAACACAGTCAAACATATCCACGCCTCTTAAAACACCATCGATTAAATCTTCAGGAGTTCCGACACCCATAAGGTAGCGAGGTTTATTTTCAGGAAGTAAAGGAGCCGTAAATTCTACTAAATGATTTTTTAAATCCGTAGGTTCTCCGACGCTAACCCCACCGATTGCGTAACCTACAGCATCGTAAGATGAAATTACTTTTGCACTTTCAATTCTTAAATCATCGAAAAATGCTCCTTGTACAATCGGAAATAAAGCTTGGTCTTCTCTCGTATGAGCTTTCATGCAACGTTCAAGCCAGCGGTGAGTCCTATCCATTGCCTTTTTTGCATCTTCCCAACTGCAAGGATATGGCGAACATTCGTCAAATGCCATTGCAATGTCGGAACCTATGTTTTGTTGAATTCGCATTGAAACTTCAGGGCTTATAAAATGTTCTTTGCCGTCTTTTGTATCTTTAAAAGTAACGCCGTCTTCTGTTATTTTTCTCAAATTTGCAAGTGAAAAGACCTGAAATCCTCCTGAATCCGTTAATACAGGCTTATCCCAATTCATCCACTTGTGAATTCCGCCGAAATCACGTATTAATTCATCGCCTGCTCTCAAATATAGGTGAAAAGAATTTCCTAAAATAATTTGAGCACCTGTATCTTTTAAATGGTCGTTCGTAATCATTTTTACCGCAGAATTTGTGCCGACAGGCATGAAAATAGGTGTTTCAATATCTCCGTGCGGAGTATGTAAAATTCCTGCTCTCGCTCCTGTTTTTTTGCATTTATGTATTAATTCAAAATTAAAGAAATCGCTTTTCAAGGTTTATAAACTTTCTGTGATAATGTCTAACATTGTCTTCCAATTTGAACAAATTTCTTCAGGCTTGAAATACAAGTTTATTTCACGCACTGCACTTTTTTCACAGTCTGAACCATGAATTATATTTTTATTCATAGTAATTGCAAAATCTGCTCTTATTGTTCCTACATCTGCTTTATTCGGGTCAGTTGCTCCCATAAGTTGTCTGGCTTCGGCGATTACGTTTTCTCCTTCAAGAACCATTGCAATAATAGGACCGGAAGTTATATATTTTACCAAACCTTCATAAAACGGTTTGCCGATGTGTTCTTCATAATGTTTTGCAGCAAGTTCTTCTGTAACATTTAACATTTTTAATCCGATAATTTTATAACCTTTTTCTTCAAATCTTTGAATAATTTTTCCTATGAGGTTTCGCTTAACCCCATCAGGTTTTATTGCAATAAATGTTCTTTCCATAAAAATCCCCC
>CAYYAL010000011.1:22073-26452 GCA_964469445.1 uncultured Muribaculaceae bacterium | reverse complement strand
CCGCTTGAAATTCCGGCAGGAATTTTTATTCCAATAATTCCATGAAGAGTTTGCACATCTTTTTTACAACCCAATACGGCTTCTGAAGGTGTTAATTCAATTTCTTTAGTTAGGTTTGCTCCGTCAACACTGTAAATTTTATCTGCAATATGAAGTGTTATATATAAATCACCTTTTTTCCCGTAAGATTCTCTGCCTTCGCCTTTTAATCTTATTTTTTGACCTTCTTTAACATCTAAAGGCAATTTTACATTTACTGTTTTATTTACGGTAACAACACCTGTTCCGCCACAATTAGGGCAATATTTTGTGCCTACGCATTGAGTACATTTTTCCATCATTTTGATATTAACTCTAACAGGTTTTTGATTAAATAAATCTGTTGTCGTAATTGTTAAATTATGGTTTATATCAAGGTTTTCAACTTTTTGAGGTTCTGCTTTGTTTGAAGTTCTTTGAGTTTGTTGTTGGAACCCACTTTGCGAAAATGCATCGGTAAAATCAGAAAACCCGCTCATGCCGGAAAATCCTGAACCTCTTCTTGAAGAACTTCCTCCTGAATACATATCTCCGAATAAGGAGCTGAAAAAATCAGAAAATCCACCCATATCGTCATAAGCAAAAGATTGGCTTGAACCTCTTCCCCCACCGAAATCAAATCCTTCAAATCCCGGAGGCGGAGTAAAATTTGCTCCTTGTTGCCAATTCGCACCCAAACTATCATAACGAGAGCGTTTTTCTTTATCAGATAAAACTTCATAAGCTTCATTTATATCTTTAAATTTTGATTCTGCTTCAGGGGTTTTATTTACATCAGGGTGATATTTTTTAGTCAATTTACGATAAGCTGACTTTATTTCAGCTTCTGTTGATTCTCTTTTAACACCTAATATTTCATAATAATCTTTATATTGCATATTTTTATTTTAATACAAAAATCTTTCTTTTTTCAAAAATTAACTATTTTTTAATTGTTTTTCTTTCTCTCCAAATATCAAGAATAACACTCGCAAAGAATATACTTGAATATGTACCAGTGGCAATACCCAAAATCATTGCTAATACAAAGTCTTTTGTTGTAACTCCACCGAAGAAATATAAAGCCCCGAGTGTTATTAATGTAGTCATTGAAGTATTTATGCTTCTTGCTAATGTTTGATTAATACTTAAATTGATTATTTCGCTAAATGACATTTTCTTTGAATAATATCTTAAATTTTCTCTAATCCTATCAAAAACAACGATTGTATCATGGACAGAAAATCCGATTACTGTCAGTAATGCGGTTATAAATAACCCATCAATTTGCATGTTGAAAACAAGTCCAAAAATAGAAAATGTTCCGATAATAAATAAAACATCATGTAATATTGCCAGCACTGCTGAAACTGCAAAATCTAATTGAAATCTTATTGTTAAATAAACAACAATTCCTAAAAAAGCTAATAATAATGCAAACATAGAATTTGTAAATAATTCTCCGCCTAAAGTCGGTCCGATTGAACTTGTTTGTACTAATTGAGCATCTGTATAATCTTTTTTTACAACGCTTGTAATCTTATCAGCTTCCGCCATATTTTTTTCATCAATAAATTTAGTTCTGATAGAAATTATTGATTTAATATCAGAATTATTTTTTGAAGCAGATGATGATGTATTAATTATTTGAATATAAGGATTTTCTATGCCGTTATTTTCCAAATTAACTCTTATTTTTGAAACTTCCGAACTTGGAATTTCTGATTTTACAGCATATTGCAAAATCGTTCCGCCTGTAAAATCAATGCCGACTTTTAGTGGGTAATGTGTATCATAAGTTGCTGAAGAATAAACCATCGCAACAATTCCCGGAATTATCAATACGGCTGAAACTAAAAGCCAAAAAAACCTGTATTTAACTATATCTATAACTTGTTTAACTTGATTCATATTTTTATCCTCTAAATTATTATTAATCTAAAACTCCGAACTTGCTCTTTTCACGTTTTGTTTCTGTCGCCATATAAGCTTGTCCGATTTCTTCTTTTTTAAGTCCGAATAAGGCAGGATTTTTTAATTCGCCTGTTCCGAATATTAAGTGCATAAGATTTTTTGTAACAGTTATTGCTGAAAACATTGAAACCATAACCCCAATTGCAAGAGTAAGTGCAAATCCTTTTACAATACTTGTGCCTAGCATATAAAGAATTGTACAGGTAATAATTGTTGTCATGTTTGAGTCGAAAATACTTGTAAAAGCTCTGTCAAAACCTGCATTTATAGCCGTAAATAATGTTCTTCCGGCTTTGAGTTCTTCTTTTGTCCTCTCAAAAATAAGAATATTAGCATCAACTGCCATACCTATACTTAAAATAAACCCTGCAATTCCTGCTAGCGTAAGTGTTACAGGTATAGTTTTAAATATAGCAAAAACTATTAAGCTGTAAACGATAAGAGCAATATCTGCAATAAGTCCCGGAACATGATAATAAGCAATCATAAACAGCATTACAATTCCAAGTCCGACAAGTCCTGCAAATTTTGATTTTTCAATACTGTCAGCTCCTAAAGTAGGTCCTACCGTATTTTCTTCTATAATTTTGGCAGGAACAGGTAATGCTCCTGCATTAAGTAAATCAACCATTCTCTTTGCTTCTTCATAAGCAAAACCGTTGTCTCCGCCTGAAATTTGAGCTCTACCGCCTAAAATGGCTTCTCTGATTACAGGGGCTGAAGTCATTTCTCCGTTAAAGAATATAGCCATAGGTTGTCCGACAAGAGTTTGCGTTAATTTTGCAAATTTTTTCGTTCCTTCATCGTTAAATTCTAAATCAACGACCCATTCACCTGTTGTTGAAGTTGATAGGGCTGACCTTCTTAAATCTTTACCGGTTAGATTAACAGATTGCCAAGTTTGAACGCCGTTTACTACTTGAGCAGGTTTTTTAAATTCAAGTTCTGCTGTTTCTCCTAAAAATTCTCTTGCTTTTTTAGGGTCGGAAACATTCGGTATTTCTATTAATAACCTTTTTTCACCTGCTTTTTGAACGATAGTTTCAGCAACGCCGAGTTTATTAATTCTGTTTTCGATAGCAAATAATAAACTATCCATCATGTCAGGTGTTATTTTTGCTATATTATCTGTTGTTTGGGCTTCAAGAACCAATCTTGAACCTCCGACCAAATCAAGTCCTAATTTTGTCGGTTTAGTTAAAATAACAACCAAACTTACAATAGCAATTAATACAATGCTCCAAAATAATATTTTTTTGTTTTTCATAAATTTTTACCTTTATTCTTTGACAAAACTGTCAATTATTTCATATAACTCTTCTTTTTGTGTTTCGTTTAAACGAACTAATGGTTTTCTTACAAAATCTTCAATAATCCCGTTTTTTTTAAGCGATGCTTTTACGGGAACAGGGTTTGGTGCCATAAATAATTTTTTAAATACAGGATAAAGTTTTTTGTGCATATTTTTGGCAGCGATAACTTGTCCTGCTTTGAAATTATGTATCATTGATTTTATTTCATTCCCGAATAAGTGAGATGCAACGGAAATAACTCCGTAAGCTCCTAATGAAATCATCGGCAAAGTTAAACTATCATCGCCTGAATATATCGTGAAATCTTCAGGACATGCTAATTTTAATTCGCTGATTGCGTCCATATCTCCTAAACTTTGTTTCACTGCAACAATATTTTTATATTTGTTTGCCAAATATGCAACTGTTGAAGGTAACATATTAACGCCTGTTCGGGAAGGAATATTGTATAAAATTATAGGTAAATTCGTAGCTTCTGCAATTGCTGAAAAATGAATTATCATGCCTTCTTGAGAAGGTTTGTTATAATAAGGCACTACTGATAAAATAGCGTCTACTCCTTCTTTTTCAGCTTCTTTTGACATTTTAACCGCTGTTTCTGTAGAATTTGAACCTGCTCCGAATATAATTTTAACTCTGTTTTGAGCCGAACGTTTTACTGTTGATAAAAGTTCTAATTCTTCTTCATGTGTTAAAGTAGGGGATTCACCCGTTGTTCCGGCAACTAAAATCGCATCTGAACCGTTTTTTATAAGATGATTTACAAGGACATCAACTTTATCATAGTCAATTTCTCCGTTTTCTAAAAATGGTGTTACCATCGCTGTAATAACCTCACCCGCATCATATCTTTTCGGCATAAAATCTCTCCTTAAATATATACCTATATTATTATAGATAAAAAATTTTTAAATAAAACCAAATATTAAGTAATTTATTTTATTTTTTATATTAATTTGATTTATGATAATATTAATTCTATGAATTTAAAGCTTATTTATGAAAATATAAAAATAAAATTAAATCCTTTGTTAAACAAATTTTCTAAAAGACAATGGGTTTATATTTTATTAG
>CAYYAL010000011.1:19415-21973 GCA_964469445.1 uncultured Muribaculaceae bacterium | reverse complement strand
GGTAATTTTTATAAAGGAAATGAAGTTTCTATGAGCTTTGAATCTTCACAAGGCACTTATAATGAGGATAAAAAGGAAATAATTTTATATAAAAATACATTTATTGCATTAAAAGATGGGACAACACTTAATTGTGACAGACTTATTTGGTCAGGTTCAGATAAGGATATAATTGGGCAGGGGAACGTTAAAATAAACAGAAATTCAGAACTGATTTCAACTGCTAATGAAGTTATTATAAGTCCTGATTATACGCATTTTAAGATAAAAGGGAATGCCGTTTCAAAATTATTTGATTTAAAGGAGAAAAAATAATAATGTTTAAGAGAAGTTTATTAATAATACTTATATTATTTTTAGGTTTTGGAATTTGTACAAAAGCCGCAGATTTGGTTATTGATTCAAAAACACAATCTTACAATGAAAAAGAAAATAAAATTAAAGCTGAAGGTGATGTAAAAGTTACGATTGATGATGTAACTGTTGTTGGCGATAAGGCTGATGTTACGGTTAATAAAAAAAATAAACTCGATACTGCTACTTTTTATGATAAACCTTATGCTTTTCAAATTCAAAAAAATAAGAAAAGGGAAGTTAAGGCAAATATTTTGCAAGTTTCTTTAATAAACAAAGTTGTCAAGGCTCAAGGCGATGCTCAATCAACTGTTTTAGACGGAAAATATCCGGTTGTTATGATAACTTCAGATGAACAGGAATATGATACAAAGACTAATACAATGGTTGCTGTCGGTGGAGTTATTATAAAATATAAAGAACTCGAAACGTTTTCTGATAAAGCTGTTGTAATTACGGATAAAGGCGGAGATTTGAGAAAAGTTGATTTAATAGGACATGCCAGATTAAAAGAAGGTAAAAATACTTCATTCGCTGACCATTTTATCTATAATCCTGTTACGGAAGAACTTATTGCAAAAGGCAATGTAACTTCAAATGCTTATTTAGATGATGGTTCAAAGCTTACTATGAAATCAAGTTATCAACAATTTGACAGAAAAAGTAACACATTTAATGGTTCGGGAAATGTAAGAATATGGTTTAAGGATTATTTTGCAAAAGGACCTAAGGTTACTTTTTATCCTGATAAAAAGACTAATAAACCTAATGAAATATATTTTACGGGACGTTCAAGTATAACTCAAGATGTTAAAACTATTTATGCCGATAAAATCAAACTTGTACTAAAACCGAAGGAATTTTTTGCAGAAGGAAATACAAGAACGGTAATTCGTAATATAAATTCAATGAATGAAAATAACAGCGGTTTTTAAGGGCATTAAATTATGATAGAAGATGCAATTAAATTATTCAATGAAAAAAAATATGAAGAAGCAATTGATGTTTTTAGCAAACTGCTTGAAACAGAAGGAAATAATGCTGAAATTTATAATAATTTAGCTCTTTGTTATGCTAATTTAGCACAATATGAAAAAGCCGAAAGTTTTTACTTAAAAGCTTTAAAAGTTAATCCCGAGCTTCCTCAAGTTTATATAAATTTATCGGATTTATATTATAAAGTCGGTGAAATCCATAAAGCGGTTGAAATTTTACAAACGGCAAGTGCTTATCTCCCTGAAAATACTGTTAT
This sequence comes from uncultured Muribaculaceae bacterium, assembly GCA_964469445.1. Classification (GTDB taxonomy): domain Bacteria; phylum Cyanobacteriota; class Vampirovibrionia; order Gastranaerophilales; family Gastranaerophilaceae; genus CAYYAL01. The sequence continues at coordinate 20,367 of CAYYAL010000011.1, read as the reverse complement.
TGCCCATTATTTAGCGAGGGTTTACATGGAAGATACAAGTTTGGATTTAGCAATTGACGAACTTGATAAAGTTATAGAAGCTGAACCTGAAAATTATGATGCATATTATGATTTGGCGAAGATTTATTTAGAATTAGGTGATTATAATTTAGCCATTGAAAATTTTGAAAATGTTTTAAGATTTAAAGATACGAGTGAATGGGTTTTTTATTATTTGGCACAAGCTTATGAAGCCAATGACGAAATAGATAAAGCTATTTCAAATTATTTAAAAGCGATTGCGGTAAATGACAAATTTCACCCTGCATTTAAAAAAGTTGCAATTCTTTTTATGGCAAGGGGCGATATGCAAGATGCAATTGAATATTTTGAAGATTATTTGGAACTTCAAATTCCGCAAGAAGAAATTGATAATACAAAAAAACTTCTGGAACGGTTAAAAAATGGATAAATATTGGGTCGCTTTTTCTTCTATTGACAGTATTGACAGTGGTTTTATAAAAAGGTTATATGATTATTTCGGAGATATAAAATCAGCTTGGGAGTGTGAAATTAAAGAATTAAAAAATGTTGATGGGTTAAGTGTTAAGACTGCTGAAACTTTTTTAAAAAAACGTGATAAATCTGATGTCGACAAGCTTTTTAATGAAGTGATAAATAGAGGTTTAAAATATTTAACCTTTGATAATCCTGATTATCCTAAATTATTAAAACAAATAGAAAACCCGCCCATGATTTTGTATATTAAAGGAGATTTGAAAAGTTGTAATTTAGATAAAACGCTTGCGGTTGTAGGCTCGAGAAGAGCTTCAACTAATGCGAAGGATAGTTTAAATAAAATTTTAACAGAATTGCATGATACGGATATAACAATAGTTTCAGGACTTGCAACGGGAATTGATTCTTCTGCTCATAAATTTGCACTTGAAAATAATTTAAAAACAATAGGTGT
>CAYYAL010000011.1:2194-19315 GCA_964469445.1 uncultured Muribaculaceae bacterium | reverse complement strand
TTGGAACAAGGGCGAGAATTGATGTGTATTCCGGGATTAATTTCAAATCCGAATACGCAAGGAATTTATAAATTGCTTAAACAAGGTGCAACGATGGTTACATCTGCTGACGATATTTTGGAAGCTCTTAACTGGGAAGTTAAAAAATCGGAGCAAATTAAATTGAATTTAGAAAATTTTTCTGAAGACGAAAAACTTATAATAAAATCTATTGAAATTGAACCCAAAAAGTTCGATATAATTGCAAGTGAAACCTGTATAAATCTTGATACATTATTGGTCAACTTGACATCTTTAGAACTTGTCGGCATAATAAAACAGATAGATGGCGAAAAATATCAATTAATTTAAAAGGTTAAAAAATGGTAGCTCAAACAACAAAAAAATCAAAAGAAAAAGCATTAGTTATAGTGGAATCTCCTGCTAAATCAAAGACAATTAAAAAAATTTTAGGGGATAATTATACGATAGAAGCAAGTTTCGGCCATATAAGGGATTTGCCTAAAAAAGGTTTGGGTTTTGATGTCGAAAATGGGTTTGAACCGACATTTGAAGTTATACCTGAGAAGAAAAAAGTTGTTACAACCTTGAATTCAGCAGCAAAAAAATGTGATAAAATTTATCTTGCATCTGACCCCGATAGAGAGGGAGAAGCTATTGCATGGCATATAAGACAAGTTTTAAAAGTGCCCGATGATAAAATTTTAAGAATAGAATTTAACGAAATTACACCGAAGGCTGTTAAATATGCAGTTGAACACCCTCGTGATATTGATATGAATAGGGTTAAAGCTCAACAAGCAAGACAAATTTTGGATAAATTAGTCGGATTTAAGCTTTCTCCTGTGTTGTGGAAAACATTGAGTAATTACAAGCTTTCTGCAGGAAGAGTTCAATCGGTTGCACTTCGAATGATTGTTGAGAGAGAAGAAGAAATTGAAAAATTCACACCTGTTGAATATTGGACAATCGCTGTAAATCTTGATAAATCAGGGGTTATTTTGGAAGCAGAATTATCTAAATATCAGGATAAAAAAATAGAAATTAATAATGAAGAAGAAGCTCAAAAAATAATCAATTATCTTACAGATAAAAATACAAAATACAATGTTTCTAAAATAACAACAAAAGAATCTCAAAGAAAAGCAACAGCACCTTTTATAACATCTACTTTACAAAGGGAAGCAAGTTCTAAATGTGGTTATGGAGTTGCAAAAACAATGCAGATTGCACAGAAACTTTATGAAGGTATTGATTTGGGTGAAGATGGTTCTGTCGGTTTAATTACTTATATGAGAACAGATTCTACAAGAATTTCTGATGATGCACAGGTTGCTGCAAAAGATTTTATTACAAAAAATTATGGTGAAAATTATTATCCGACAACGCCTAATGTTTATGTAAAAAAAGGTAAGGCAAATGTACAAGATGCTCACGAAGCTATTCGCCCATCTTATCCAGAAAGAACACCTGAAAGTATTAAAAAATATTTAACAAGTGAACAATATAAGGTTTATAATCTCATTTGGTCAAAATTTATGGCATCTCAAATGGCACCGGCAAAGGTTTCAAATACGTCTGTTGAAATCCAATCCGGAGATTATACTTTAAGATTGGGTGCAAGTAAAATTGTTTTTGATGGTTTTTTAAAAATTTACAAAGATGACGAAGAAGAGGAGAATAAAAAAAAGCTTCCTGATTTTGTTAAAGGGGAAGAATTGAAGTTTAAAAAAGCTACTCCGACGCAACATTTTACGCAACCACCTCCGAGATTTAGTGAAGCTTCATTGGTAAAGGCGTTGGAAGATGAAGGGATTGGAAGACCTTCTACTTACGCTTCTATTATTACCAAAATTCAGCAGAGAAAATATGTCGATAAAATAGAGAAAGCACTTGTTCCTACATTGCTTGGAAAAACTGTTTGTAAACAATTGGTAGAACATTTTGCCGAAATTATGGATTATAAATTTACGGCTGGCATGGAAACAAAGCTTGACGATATCGCAGAAGAAAAGCTTGTGTGGAATAAGCTTTTAGATGATTTTTATAAACCGTTTATAAAAACAGTTGATGAAGCTCAACAGAATATGGGAAAAGTTCAAATAGAAAGCGGAGAATTTTGTCCAAATTGCGGGAAACCAATGGTTTTACGTACAAGTAAATTTGGCTCACAATTTTTGGGTTGTTCAGGGTATCCTGAATGCAAAACTATGAAACCGCTTAACGGGCAAGAAATTCAAGCCGAACCTGAAAAATGTGATGAAAAATGTGAAAAATGCAACGGAGAAATGGTTATAAAAATGGGACCTTACGGAAAATATTACGAGTGTCTTGAATGCAAAAATCGAAAACGAATTATTGTTACGACGGGAGTAAAATGTCCGAAATGTGGCGGGGAAATCGTTGAAAGAAAATCACGATATGGTAAAATTTTTTACGGTTGCAGCAACTATCCGAATTGTAATACTGCATTATGGTATAAACCGACAGGAGAAAAATGCCCTGATTGCGGTTCTTTACTTGTCATAAAAACTTATAAAAAAGGAACATTTATAGGTTGTTCTAAAAAAGAATGTAAGTATCAAAAGGAATATAAAGAAGATGGTGAATAAATTTGCATTAATAGGTTATCCTTTAGGACATTCAGTTTCGGCAGTTATTCAAAAAGAAGGCTTAAAATCGCTTAATATAAACGGAAGTTATGATATATTAGAAACTTCCCCCGATATGTTGATTGATAGAATTAAGTATTTAAAAACGCAAAATTATGACGGATTTAATATAACAATTCCTCTTAAAGTCCCTATGTCTTTATTTTTGGACGGAATTGATAATTATGCAAATTTGGCGGGTTGTGCAAATACTGTTAAAATAGAACAAGACAAATCTTTTTCAGGTTATAATACTGATGTTTATGGCTTTAAGGCTCCTCTTGATGAAGAAATGCAAGAAAATCTTAGAGGTAAAACCGTATCAATCTTGGGTGCAGGTGGTGCTGCAAGAGCAATTACTGTTGCATTGAATGATTTGGGTGTTAAAGAAATTGAGTTTTATGTCAGAAATGTTATTAATGCCGAAGATATGATTTCGTCTTTAAGAAATTCTTTTCAGAATATAAGATTTGAATCTTATGCCATAACGAATATAAGAAACCTTGCTCATACTTCCATGTTAGTAAACGCAACCCCTATTGGAATGAGAGGACATTCTATGGACCAAATTCCAATTAAATTTACAGATTTGAATACTTTATCCGAAGATTGTATTGTGTATGACGTGATTTATAATCCGCAAAAAACGATTTTATTGAAAGAAGCAGATAAAATCGGATTAAAAACAATAAGCGGATTGGATATGCTTGTAAATCAGGGTGCAAAATCACTTGAAATATGGACCGGTCAAATGCCAGATGTAAATGCGATGAAAATAGCAGCATTGGAGAATTTATAAATGCTTGCAAAAAGAATTATTCCCTGCCTTGATGTAAAAGATGGGAAAACTGTTAAGGGCATTAATTTTGAGAATTTAAAATATGCAGGTGATCCGGTTGAACTTGCTAAAAAGTATTCCGAAGAAGGTGCTGATGAGCTTGTTTTTCTTGATATAACTGCCACTAATGAAGGCAGAAAAACAACAGTCGAAATGGTTAAAAAAGTAGCAAAACAAGTGTTTATTCCGTTTACGGTTGGCGGCGGTATTAAAACAATTCAAGAAATGAAAGATTTATTGAGTGCCGGAGCCGATAAAATTGCGGTTAATTCTGCCGCTGTAAAAAATCCTTTATTGATAAAAGAAGCTTCTGAATATTTCGGTTCACAATGCATAGTTATTGCAATAGATGCAAAAAAAATAGATGATGAATTTTATGTATTTATAAATGCAGGTAAAAAAAATACAGGAATAAAGCTTACAGATTGGGTAAAAGAGGTTGAAAAATTAGGTGCAGGAGAAATTTTATTGACTTCAATGGACGCTGACGGAGTACAAAATGGTTTTGATTTAGAAATGATTAAGGCTGTCAGCAAAGTTGTAAATATACCGATAATAGCATCAGGCGGCGCAGGAGCTTGCGTCAAACATTTTGTAGACGTTTTTAAAAAAGCTAATGCCGATGCTGCACTTGCGGCTTCAATTTTCCACTTTAACACTCTACCTATAAAAAAGCTTAAAAATGAGTTAAACCCTGAAATTTCAATAAGAATTTAGTATGATTTTGCAATTGATAAATCATACATAGGTTTTATTTGTATTAAATAAGGTTCTGTTGAGGTCTGTAAAATAGACATTTTTAAATTATCAATTGCATCAAGTTCAGTTTTTCCAAACCCAACCAAGTTTTTAATGATACAATTTGCTATATAACCACCATTTCTTCTGTTTTGATAGATAATAGCCGGATATTCAATAACTTTCATTAATTTTGCCCTTTTTACTCTCTCTCAATAAACAGTATAGAATATTTAAAAAAAAATCCCATCATCTAAAAATGTTATTTTTTATTTTTCTGATATAATGGTTTCAATAAGAAAAAGAGGATATATGAAAGTTAAAGTAAAAGTACCGGCAACTACTGCGAACTTTGGTTCAGGGTTTGATTGTTTGGGAATGGCACTTCCTTTATATAATGAAATAACATTGGAAGAAAATGTTCTTCCGGGAAGCGGTATTGAAATAAATATTTTAACTGAATCGGAAGAAACTGCTTTTACGGAGCATATTCCGACGGACGAAAGCAATATCGTTTATAAAGCTATTGAGCTTTTATATAATTCAATAGGGCAAGAACCCAGTGATTTGACAATAACAATTAAAACTGAAATTCCGATAGCAAGAGGTTTGGGTAGTTCTGCTTCTGTTATTGTAGGCGGACTTATTGCTGCAAATGAATTATTAGGAAGACCTGCTGATACTACTGCATTGTTGTCAATTGCGACAGCGGTTGAAGGGCACCCTGATAATATTGCACCTGCAATACTCGGCGGTTTAATATTAAGCTCATTGGAAGAAGACGGAAGCGTTTTGACTGAAAGACTTGAATGGCCTGATGAATGGCATATAACAGTTTGTATTCCTGAATACGAATTATCTACTGATATTTCTCGCTCTGTTTTACCTAAAGAAGTTCCGATGGCAGACGCTACGTTTAATGCAAGAAGACTTGCTATGATGATTAAAGCAATTTATACAAAAGATGTAGATTTGATGAAAATAGCTCTTCAAGATAAGCTCCATCAACCTTATAGAATGAAGCTTGTTCCGGGATTGTCAAAAATTATGGAAAATCTTAAACATGAAGAAAATGTTTTGGGTTGTGTTTTAAGCGGGGCAGGGCCTTCTATTTTAGTAATATCTGAAAAAAATGATTTGGACAGAATAAATTCTATTGTAAGCTCAACTTGGGCTGATTTAAATGTAAAATCTGAAATTAAAACTTTAAAAATAGAAAATTCAGGAGCCGAAATAATTTCAGAATAAATTTCTGCGGAGGAATATGCAAGAATTTTTATCGGATAAAAATGTTAATTGCAATTTTATGTCGTTGACAGGTTATAGAACATTGGTGCTTTTTGATTTAATTCTTAAGAAGTCGAGTACTGTTGAAGATATAAATAATTATTTTTTGCAAAATAAATATATACATGGTGCCTTTTCAAAAGATATGTTAAGAATTTATTTGAATTCTTTAAGAGCTGTCGGTTGTACTATTACAAGAGCTTCAAAATCAAATAATTATACTTATAAAATATTGGAACACCCTTTTAATTTAGATATTACAAATACACAATTAAAGGTATTGAAAACCGTTTATGGTCGTATATTCTCTTTTCTTGATTTTGAGGATATTTTAGCTTTTGATAATTTTTTCATTAAATTATCAAAATATTTAAAGGTTGATGAACAAAAAAATAAAATTCTTCAGCTTTGTAAATTGTCAAATTTTAATCAAGATTTGCTTAGGGAGTTAATCAAGTTTTCAAAATTAAAAAATAAAATCTTAATTACATATAATTCTTCAACCTCCGGTATTAAGAATGTATATTTTTCGATTGAAAAAATTGGATTTAACAATGAAAAGCCTTATATTTGGGGGTTCAATTTTGAATATAATAATTTCGGATATTTGAGAATTGATAAAATCATTTCTATTAAATTGGTGAATTTTGATAATAAAGAAAGGTTTGTCAAAAATAAAAAAATAAAGTTTCAAATAAAAAATAATTTTAAGTATCTTTTAAATCCAAATGAAAAGATACTTGATGAAAATGCATTATATTCTACAGTAGAGTGTATGTATGAAAATAAATTCGAATTGATACAAAGAATATTGTCTTTAAGAGAGAATTGTAAAATATTAGAACCTCAGAGTTTAAAAAATGAGATAAAAGAAAAATTAAAATTGATGAGGTCGAATTATAATGCCGAATAATAATAAAAATTTTAAAACTGCCGATACTTCTGTCAGGGTACTTGAAACATTGAAGCTTTTATCAATGAAGCCTTGCAATATTGAAGAAATTAAAAAATATTATGATTTATCAACGAATTGCGATACGGTTTATACTAATGAAGCGGTGTTAAAATATTTGAATACATTAAAAGTTTTTGGATTTGATATAGTTAAAGAAAATAATAGGTATAAACTTTTAAATCCACCTTGTCCGATTGATTTTAATAAAGAAGATTTAAGTGCTATTGCAACTTTAAATAGTTATGCTGAATTTATTTATGAAAGCAAGCTTAAAATGAATTTGTTAACTTTTTTACATCAACTTGAGAGAAAGTTTTCTAAAAAATCATTAGAAAAAATTGCGGAAATTAAAAAAATACATTTTGAAAATAATTTTAATATTGATAAGGCGATGATAGGGCAGATAGAAAAGTTTTGTGATGAAAATTTAAAAATTGAGGTTAAATATAAAAATGATGGTTTAATTGAAAAGGTTATTGTAGAGCCGATAAAAATAATTTTTCTTGAGAATAATTTTTATTTAAATTCTTATAATCCAGCCAGTACAAGAGTTCAAAATATTTTGATTTCTAATATAGAAAAAATTGAACAGCTTCCTACTAAAAATAGGGAAAAGCTTTTGCCTGAAACAACTATTTTTAAGTTAAAATCAAAATTGGCCCAAAATTACAAACTTTATGAGCATGAAAGGTTAATTAATATGGAAGAAGGCGGAAGTATTATAATTGCAAATAATTCCGAGGATAAAGACATGCTTATGCGAAGAATTTTTAGATACGGAGAAAATTGTGAAGTTATTTCCTCAAAAAAATTCCGTTTAAAAATCGCGGAAACGCTTGATAAGATGATAAGTCTTTATGAATAAAACGTGATTTAAAATATTTATTATTGTTTGATAACAGACTTGAATTGAAAATGTGTTTGTCAAATAATAGTAATGTATTAAGGTATATTTATTAAATAAAAAGGAGAAAATTATGCCAACATTTATTGAAGATATTGTTGCAAGACAAATATTAGATTCAAGAGGAAACCCAACAGTAGAAGTAGATGTAAGATTATCTTGCGGAGTTACAGGAAGAGCTGCGGTTCCATCAGGAGCTTCTACGGGAATATTTGAAGCTTTAGAATTGAGAGACGGTGATAAAACAAAATATTTAGGAAAAGGTGTTTTAAAAGCTGTTGATAATGTAAATACAAAGATTGCTCCGGAATTAATCGGAGAAGATGCTTCTGACCAAAAAGAAATTGACAGAATTATGTTGGAACTTGACGGAACAGATAATAAGTCAGTATTAGGTGCAAATGCTATTTTAGGAGTTTCTTTGGCTTGTGCAAAAGCTGCTTCATTAGCTTATGAAATGCCTTTATACAGATATTTAGGCGGAATTACAGCTTGTACATTGCCAACTCCTATGATGAATATCATTAACGGTGGTGCTCATGCTGATAATAATATCGATTTCCAAGAATTTATGATTGCTCCTGTCGGTGCAAAATCTTTCCAAGAAGCAATTAGAATGGGTGCTGAAGTTTTTCATAACTTAAAAGCTGTTCTAAAATCTAAAGGTTTGGTAACATCTGTTGGAGATGAAGGCGGTTTTGCTCCTAATTTAGGTTCAAACGCTGAAGGTATTGAAGTTATTATTGAAGCTATTGAAAAAGCAGGTTATACAACTGAACAAGTGAAAATTTGTTTAGATGTTGCTTCAAGTGAATTTTATGAAGACGGAAAATACGTTTTAGAAGGCGAAGGAAAAACTTTATCAAGAGAAGAAATGGTTGATTTCCTTGCTGATTGGGTTAAAAAATATCCAATTATTTCAATTGAAGACGGTATGGCTGAAGAAGATTGGGAAGGTTGGAAACTTCTTACAGAAAAAGTTGGCGATGTATGTCAACTTGTAGGAGATGACCTTTTCGTTACAAATACTTCAAGACTTGCTCAAGGTATTGAAAGAAATATCGCTAATTCAATTCTTATCAAGGTTAACCAAATCGGTACTTTGACTGAAACTTTAGATGCGATATCTATGGCTCATGAAGCAGGTTATACTGCAATTTCTTCACACCGTTCAGGTGAAACAGAAGATACATTTATTGCTGATTTAGCAGTTGCTACAAATTGCGGTCAAATCAAAACCGGTTCTGCTTCTCGTTCTGATAGAATTGCTAAGTATAATCAATTAATCAGAATTGAACAAGAACTTGGTTCAAGTGCTAAATACCTTGGTTTGAAAGCTTTTAACGGTCAAAAAGGTAAGAATGAAAAAACTTGTTGCTGTTGTTAGGCAAGAGGTTTAAATAATCTTAAAGAGGCGGATTTTTTTGGAACAAAAAAATCCGCCTCTTTTTTATAATTAAATTTAATTCATGTTATTATTAAAGAATGAAAATTAATGATGAATTAACGGTTAAAATTGAAAAGATGTCCAATTTAGGTTTTGGAATTGCAAAGTATGAAGGGCAAGTTATTTTTGTAGAAAATGCTTGCACGGAAGATGAATTAAAAATAAAAATTACTAAAGCTAATAAAAATTATGCAACGGCATCAATTGTTGAAATAATCACTCCATCGAATTATAGGGTAGAACCTTTTTGCCCTATGTTTAAGGTTTGCGGTGGGTGCCAATTTCAATTTATTGATTACGAATATCAATTAAAAATTAAAAAACAGATTGTTGAAGATGAATTCAGAAATTTAGGGATTTCTGTAAATGAAACAATTGCAAGCCCTGAAATTAAAAATTACAGGCATAAAATTCAATATCCGATAAGTCAAACTAAGGTTTCAAAACGTATTTTGGCAGGATATTACAAGCCGAAAAGCCATGAAGTTGTAAATATAAAATTTTGTCCAATCCAACCTCAAAAATGCGATGAAATAATTGAATTTATTAGAGAAAGTGCTTTTGAATATTCAATAAGCGGTTACAATGAAAAGAAACATAATGGGGATTTAAGGCATGTTGTAATGAGGGTTTCGGCTGATAATGGTAAAATTTTACTAACACTTGTTGTGAATTCGACCAGAATTTTTGAAAAACTTAAAGATTTTGCACAAAATTTATACGATAATTTTGAGGAAATAAGCGGAATTTGTATAAATTTTAATTCACAAAAGACGAATGTAATTATGGGGCAAAACACAGAGTTGCTTTGTGGGGAAGATACTATTGAAGAAAAATTGCTTGATAAAACATTTATAATCGGAGCAAATTCATTCTTTCAAATAAATCCAAAGAGTGCTGAAAATATAATTAAATATGTGAAAAATTATATTAAAAAAGAATTTGACAAACCTTTAATTCTAGATGCTTATTCGGGGGTTGGAGCATTTGGCATATCATTAAGTGATAATGCCCGTAAAGTTGTATGTTTTGAAGAAAATAAACAGGCAGTTGAACTTGCCGATAAAATTGTAAGGACAAACGGTATTGAAAACGTCGAATTACATAATCAAACTGCGGAACAATTTTTTAAGACAGAGGCAAAGAAAAAACGCAAATTTAATTATATAATTCTTGATCCACCAAGAAAAGGTTGTTCAAAAGAAAGTTTGGAAAATTGTTTAAAATTTGTTAAAAGCAAAATAATTTATGTAAGTTGTAATCCTTCAACATTAGCAAGAGATTTGAAATTTTTGCAAGAAAACGGCGGAAAAATCGAGAGTGTTCAACCATTTGATATGTTTTGCCACACTTATCATGTAGAAACTGTAGCTATTGTAAATTTCAATTAAGCTTATAAGATCCCTATTGCGATTTAATTATGTTTTTATTATTATTAACTTACTGGCTTGAATTATAAAGGAGAAAGTTATGCAAATTATATTAAGAAAAGATGTACAAAACTTAGGTGAAGCAGGCGATTTGGTTAACGTAAAAGACGGTTACGCAAGAAATTTCTTACTTCCACAAGGTGTTGCTGAAATCGCAACTGAAGGTGCGGTTAAAAATCGTGAACAAAATTTGGCTAGAATTAAAGCTAAACAAGAAAAACTTCATCAAGCAGCATTAGAAAAAGCCGAATTGATTGCTAAGTTGGAGAAACTTGAATTATCTGCAAAAGCAGGTGAAAGCGGAAAATTATTTGGTACAATTACTACTAAAAAATTGGCTGAAGAACTTCTTTCAAAGGCAGGAATTGAAGTTGATAGAAAAAATATTTCTTTAGATGCCCCTATTAATAAAGTTGGTTCTTATACTATGCTTATTAAATTGACATCTAAAGTTAAAGCTAATTTGGCGGTTGAAATTACAGCTTCTGAAATATTGAAAGAAACAATAATTGAAGAAGAAAAAGTTGAAGAAAGTTCTGAAGCTTAGATTTATTTTTTAAGGGCTGTGAGAAACTTCTCACAGCCCTTTTATCGTTTATAAGGGAGTTTATGGAAGATTTAAAATTAAAATGTATGGCGATAGGTTCTTTGCCTCATTTAGATGTCGAAAAGGCTATGGTTTGTGTTGAAAAAAACTTTTCAGACATTCCATTTTGGCCACAGCTTTCAAAAATTTCTAAAAATGAAGATATGATTTATCAATTTTTAGAAAATATGCCCGGAATTTCTTTTAATAAAGAGATTGAAAAAGTTTATTTTGATAATGAAAAAGAAGAGTTTTACGAACAATTAGAAGAATTTTTTACTGATTATGAGATGATTTTAGATGGCAACTTTGATTTGCTTGAAAAGTATAAGATAACTACATCATTAACTTTTGAAAAATTTTTAGGGCTTATAAAAAGGCTTAATAGTGATTATGCGAAAGGACAAATTGTAGGGCCTTTTACACTTGCGACTTCGCTTACTGATAAAAGCGGGAAATGTGCTTTTTATGATGAAACTTTAAGAGATGTGATTGTAAAAACACTTTCATTGAAAGCACTTTGGCAAATAGAAAAAATTAAACAAACAGGAGCAAAACCTATAATTTTTATAGATGAACCATCGCTTTCTCAACTCGGGACTTCCGCTTTTATAACAATTTCGAAGGAAGATGTCATTTCTATTATAAAAGAGATTTCAGATTTAATAAAAGAAAATGGTGCAATGAGTGCAATTCATTGTTGCGGAAAATGCGATTGGTCAATGCCTATTGAAGCAGGGGTTGATATAATTAATCTTGATGCATTCTTTTTTGCAGAATGTTTAGGAACTTTTTCTTCAAAAGTTAACGTTTTTCTTAAAAAAGGCGGAAAAATTGCTTGGGGAATTGTTCCGACATTAGATTTGGAAGCACTTGAAACTTTAACTATTGATAAATTAGAAAAAAAGTTTTATAATGCAATTAATTATTTGGAGAGAAAAGGGATAGAAAGGGAGTTTATACTCAGAAATTCACTGATAACGCCTTCTTGTGGAGCAGGTATTTTGACAGTTGATTTAGCGGAAAAGGCTATGAGTTTGACAAAAGAACTTTCAGAAAGGTTATTAATTGACAACTAAATTAGCGATTACTGGGAAAAGCGGTAGCGGAAAAACAACTATAACAAAAGCATTTTTGGAAATTTTTAAAGAATATTATCCTGATAAATCAATTTTATTGTTTGATAACGATTTGACAAGTGAATTAGGTCATAGTTTTGGGCTTGATATAAGAAATACGATTTATGGTATTCGTAGCGGAAAACACGAATATAAAACAGGAATTCCAAGCAATATGACCAAACCTGAATATATAGAATGGGCTTTACAAGACATTCTTGTTCCTTTGAATGAAAATGTTGATATAATTGTATCTTGGCTTATTCCGTCAAAAGATTGTAGATGCCCTATTACGGGGCAACTTAATGATGCTCTTGTAAAATTGATAGAAACTTATGATATAGTCGTTTTTGATTGTGAATTTGATTTGAAATACTTAAACCAACTTGTAGATGTAGATGTAGATACAACAATAATAGTTGCAAATCCATCTGAAGAATCTGCACATCTTGCTAAACGTATTGAGGAATTTAGTTCTAAATATGCCGCAGGTAACCAAATAGGGGTTGTTATTAATAAAGTTGAAGGGCATGATATTTCGGAAGTTTACGATTTGCTTAAAAAATATGATTTAGATATACTTGGAATAATAACTCTTGATAAGGATATAAACCCTGTTAAAAAGGATTCTGAAAAAATCCAAGAGGCTATTAAACAATTCTATTTTAGATTAAATCTACCGCAGGTGAAATAATGACAAAAATATTGGACGGAAAAAAATTATCTGAAAAAATTCTTACATCTTTGAAAGAAGAAATAAAAACGTTTCACGGAACTCCTACTTTGGCAGTAATTTTTGTCGGCGATGATGTGGCAAGTCAAATATATGTTAATTCTAAACGGAAAACTGCGGAAAAAATAGGAATTAAATCAATTGTATTTAATTATCCGAAGAAGGTTTCTGAAAATGAGCTTGTTGCGAAAATTAAAGAATTAAATATAAATGAAAATGTTCATGCAATCTTGGTGCAATTACCTTTGCCTAAACATATAAATACTCAAAATATAATATCAAAAATCAATCCCAAAAAAGATGTCGATGGGTTTACTCCTGAAAATGTAGGGAAACTTGTTATAGGAATGAAGCCTTACGTATATCCTTGCACACCTAAAGGCATTTTAATGTTACTTGATGAATATCAAATCGAGATAGAAGGTAAACACGCTGTAATTGTAGGACGTTCAAATATTGTAGGAAAACCGCTTGCACAAATGTTATTAAATAGAAATGCAACTGTTACAATCACACACAGTAAAACTAAAAACTTACAAGACATAATAAAAACCGCCGATATATTAATTTCGGCGGTAGGTATAAAAAACCTTATTGTAGGGGAGAGTGTGAGAGAGTGTGTGAGAGAGTGTGAGAGAGTTGTTGTCATAGACGTTGGCATAAATAGAACGTCTGACGGTAAAATTTGCGGTGATGTCGATTTTGAAAGCGTCTCAAAGCAAACATCTTTTATCACCCCGACTCCCGGTGGAGTGGGTCCGATGACCATTGCTTCTTTGATGAGTAATACGGTTGAACTTTTTAAATTAGCTTAGCAAGCTTAATGAACAAGAGCTTTTAATATTTTTTTCAACTTGTTTTTCGATTGAAGATAAGCTTTCTTTTACAAATGCTAATTGAGTTTCAAGTGATTTTACTTCTGATTTGTAAGATTCTTCTAATGATTTTAACATTACTACTTGAGGGCTTGTTGCATCTGCTCCTGCATCTGCTAATCGAGCTGAAGCTTTTGTTACAAGTGTTAAATTACTGTTTACGCAAAGCATTCTGTATTCGATTGATGATTGGTTTTGCATAAAAAATTCTCTTTGTACGTTCATAGTTAAAAATGCCATTGTTCTCTCTCCTTTATTTTTTTGTTTTGTTTCTCTCTACATATATATAAAGTATATACTCAAATATATATTGCCTTTTTTGATTAATAATGTTAAGTTTTTGTTACAATTATTTTTAAAAGCCTTATTTTACTTGCTTTTCAGCTTTCAGATTGTACTATGATATTTGTATGGATATTATTGAAAAAAGTTTGGATACATTAGAATTTGATTTGATTTTGCATAAATTATCTGATTTTGCGAAGTTAAATCAGAGTAAAAATTTGTGTTTAAGCCTTTTACCATTTCTTGATAAAACAGATATAAAGGAGCAAATTCGATATACAAAAGAGGCAAAGGCTTACTTAGATAAAGCTATTGAGCTACCTATTGAACAATTCAGCGAAATAAAAGAAATTAAAGAAGGTTATATTTCAGCGGAAGAATTGATTAATTTCGCAAAGATAATGAAAGTTTCAAGACTTTTGAAAAATCTCATTTCACAAAACAGTGAAAAATGTTCTCTATTATATGTTTTGGTCGAAAATCTTTTTTCTAATAAAGAATTTGAAGAAAGAATTTTTAATACATTTGATTTGAATTTGAATGTTAAAAAAGATGCTTCTAAGGAATTGTCAAGGCTTTATTCATCGTTAAATGATAATGAGAAGAATTTAAAAGATAAAGTCAGCGAATTATTAAATAATGCTACATTTAGCAAACATTTACAAGAAAATATTTATACGCTTCGAGATGAAAGAGTTGTTTTTCAAGTTAAGGCGTCTTCAAAGAGTAAAATTGACGGAATTGTGCATGATGTATCCGCTTCTAATCAGAGTTTTTATATTGAACCTTCAATTCTTGTCCCGCTCAATAATAAAATAAGGGAAATTAAGGTATTAATAAATAAAGAGATAATAAATATTTTGACAGGATTAACAACTCAAATAAAAGATAAATGGTCTGAAATTGAACATTCTGAAAAAATTGTTGCAATGATTGATTTTTATTTTGCTAAAGCAAGATATGCAATACATATTGATGCAGTTGAGCCAGAGCTTATAGATACAAAAGAAATTATTATAGATGGAATGAGGCACCCACTTTTAATTGACACATTGGATAAAGTTGTTAAAAACGATTTTAAAATCGGGAATGATTATAAATCTGTTATAATAACAGGCTCAAATACAGGTGGAAAAACAGTTGTAATAAAAACAGTCGGTTTATTTATATTAATGGCAAAAAGCGGATTATTTTTACCTTGTGATGAGGCGAAAATTTTCCCTTTTGAGAAAATTTTCGCCGATATAGGTGATGAACAAAGCATTTCACAAAGTTTATCGACATTTTCTTCACACATGAATTCATTAATTGAAATTTTGAATAATTCTGATGAGGATACATTTGTTGTTATTGACGAAATATGTGCAGGAACAGATCCTGTTGAAGGTGCAATTTTAGCAGAGGTTATATTAGAAGAGCTTGCTAAAATTGGGACTTTAAGCTGTATAACGACGCATTTTGGGCAGTTGAAGGGTTTAGAATTCAATAATAATTATTTTAAAAATGCTTGCGTAGAATTTGATGTAAATACTTTAAAACCCACTTATAAATTAATTATAGGAATTCCGGGTTTAAGTAATGCAATATCTATTTCTGCAAATTTAGGATTAAGCCAAAGTTTGATAGAAAAGGCAAGAGAAATTCTTAATTCTCAAAAAGACCCATCTATTATGGTTGTGGAAAAATTGCAACATACTCAGCTTAAATTGAGTGAGAATTTAAAAGAAGCGGAAGAAATTAAAGAAGATTCCATGCTTATTAAAAAAACTTATGAGGCAAAACTTTCTGATTTACGTAAAGATAAGAAGAAAACATTAAAAACGATACAGCATAGACTTGATGATGAAATAGTTTCTGCAAAAGACGAAATTAAGTCTATATTAGATGAATTAAGACATGAAAAATCTGAAAAAATAGCTCGAAGGTCATATTCAAGGCTTGCAAAATTAGAAAAACAGATAAAAGACGATATTGCAAGTTTTAATGAAGAAGAAAAATATCAAGAATTGAATTGGCAAAATATAAAAATAGGCGATAAAGTTTTGTTGAAAAACCTCAATCAGCCTGTAATTTTACTTTCTTTGCCTGATAAAAATCAAAATGCGACAGTTCAAATGGGGTTGATAAAAACAAAAATAAAGATGGATAAGCTTGCTATTTGTGACGAAACTAAAATCCCGAAAGTTAAATTGAAACTCACTCCGAAGGAAGCCTTTTCATTAGATAAATTTGAGCTTTCAAATACTTTAGATTTGAGAGGATATAGAGTTGAGGAAGCTTTAGATGCAACTGAATACTTTCTGGATAGGGCAAGTTTAGCTAATTTAAGTCCGGTTTATATAATTCATGGTCATGGTACGGGTGCCTTAAAATCCGCAATTACAGATTTTTTGTCAACTTCGCCTTATGTGGCAAAGTATAGGTTTGGGGAACCTGCCGAAGGTAGAGATGGCGTGAGCGTTGTAGATGTTAATTAATTGTTCGGAAGTTTAAAATAGAAAGTTGAACCCTTGTTTAATACAGATTTAAATCCTATTTTGCCTTTGTGAGCATCTACAATACGTTTACATAATGCTAAACCAACGCCTGAACCGGTTTCCCTATTTAAATAATTTGCACTTGTTTGGGTGAAAAAATTAAAAATCTTTTTTTGGTCTTTTTCTGCAATTCCTTCACCTGTATCAGAAATTTCCAGTACAAAATTTTTATTTTCTTTATAGATTATTATATTTATAGAACCATTGGGTTTATTATATTTGATGGCATTTGAGAATAAGTTATATAATAATTGCTTAAAACGTCTTTCATCAGCATTAAGTTCCATATCTAAAAGGGTGTAAGTTAAATTAATATTTTTTGCTTTTATTTGTAATTCCAGCGTGTTTAAAATTTCTAATATAACTTTTTGCGGATTAAAAATATTTTTATTTATTTCTAATTTTTTATTATCACTTTTTGCTATATCAAGTACATCTTGAATAATTGATAATAAATGAGTTGAGCTATATTTTATGTTTTTAAGTTTGTTAAAGGTATTTTTATCATCGGTTTGTTCTTGAAGTATTTCACTAAATCCGATAATTGAATTTAAAGGGGTTTTAAATTCGTGAGAAATTGAAACTAAAAATTCTAAATTAATATTTGCAGTCTTTTTTAATTCGTTATAAAGCGAGATATTTCCTAAAATTAAGGCAAATTGTTCCACTATAATTTTAATATATTTAATTTTTTCGTCATTAAATTTTTTATTTTTATGAATTAAAATCATAAAAGC
>CAYYAL010000011.1:0-2094 GCA_964469445.1 uncultured Muribaculaceae bacterium | reverse complement strand
TTTTTTTAAATAAAATGTTAAATTTAGAAATTTAATGTTTTTTATTGTAATATATTAATTGAAAAAAATTGTAATTCAGTTTACTAAAGGAGGCACATGAATTGGCAGTAACTTCACCGTTTATGACCGTTAAAGATGACGGAACCCGACAAATAAATTTAGGACAACACGTTTTGGCTGAATTTTTTGAATGTGATTCAAATATTTTAAACAACCCCGTGTTGATAGAAAAATTAATGGTAGATGCCGCATTGGAATGTGGGGCAACAGTAGTACAAAAATGTTTTCACATGTTTAATCCGTATGGGGTTAGCGGTGTAGTTATAATTTCAGAAAGTCATTTGGCAATTCATACTTGGCCCGAATTGGGTTATGCAGCGGTAGATTTGTTTACTTGCGGAGATAAATGTGATCCGAAGATTTCTTATGAATTTTTAAAGAAAAAATTCAATTCTAAAAATGCTTCTTATACAGAGCTTAAAAGGGGAATACTTGATGAAAAAGATTTAAAAGTTTCACAGGTTCCTTTTGTTGTTTCTGAGCAAATCTAGTTAATTAAATTTGTTTTGAGCTTTTTCCAAGTCTTCTTGAAGAAAGAAAAGAAGTGCTTCATTTGATTGTTTTAGGACTTCTTTTAAAGAGGGTAGTTCATCTTGTGAAAAATTTTGAAGTACATATTTTTCAGAAGGCAAATAAGCAGGTTGCGGACCAATTCCGAGTTTTAAACGATTGAATTTATTGGAAGATAAGACATTTATAATTGATTTAATACCGTTATGTCCTCCATCAGAACCAGTTGCTCTAAACCTCATTATGCCTAAATCTAATGAAATATCGTCATAAATTACAAAAATATCTTCTTTATTAATTTTATAAAAATTCATTGTGGCGATTAGTGCTTCTCCTGATAAATTCATATAGGTTTGAGGTTTTATAAGGATTAAGTCTTCGCCTGCAAGATTAAATTTACATATTTCTGATTTAAGTTTATTTTCAAGTCTAAAAGTTTGATTATTATTTAATGCGAGGAAATCCAACGCCATAAATCCTATATTATGTCTTGTTAAAAAATATTTAGGTTCAAAATTACCCAATCCGACGATTAATTTCATTTCACACCATACTACTTATTTTATTTCTAATTTTACAATAAATAAAAATTAGTACAAACGAATAGCTTTATAGGGATATAAAAGTTTTAAAAAAAGTCAAAAAATAATATCACACATTAAAAACAAAATAGGAAAAGGGAGGGTCAAAGTTATGGGAACAAAGAGTAAACCGATAATACAAACAAAAAGTTCATCAAAGGTAGCGAAATTTTTAAGTGATAATAGTTTACATAAAAAAGATTTTGCAGAGATGATAGGAGTAACATTATCTTATGTTTATAATCTTATAGATAATGCGATACCATTTTCAACTAGGGGAGCGACAATAGAGAGAATTGCAACGGTGATGGACGTTGAACCGGAAATTTTTGAAGAATATAAAATACCGCAAGAACCGACATTAGTTGATGAAAATGTTATATTTTTGAAAAATAATATTAAGAAAAAAGGGTTTTCAATTGTAAATTTCTTAAAATCATTTCCAAGAAAAAAACGAATTGATATAGTAGATATGTTAAGAGGAACAACCCCAATCCCCATTGATTTCAAAGAACTATCATTGATAGGAAACGTTTTAGGTTTGAAAAATGAACAAATATATCCACTGTGGGAATCACGACTAAAGCAGGTTTTACAAGCTTCCGGAATGAATATATATTCAAATTCGGCATTGGTAAATTCGATGTTAGAGTGTGCAAAACGGTATGCAAATTTAAAATAGGAAAGATTTTGGGGATAAAAAATCGAGGTTAAGAGCCTCGATTTTTTTATTAAAAAAAGCTGTTGACGTAAAAAAATGTTTTTGATACTATTTAATAGAGCCGAAAAACCCCGACAGAAGTTGTGGAATGTGGGCTGGAAAGAATGATGACGTTAGTTAAATTCGTTAAAAGTTCTGAAAATCAAATAAGCGCTTGTAGCTCAGTCGGTAGAGCACTCCCCTTTTAAGGGATAGGTCGCGCGTTCGAATCGCGCCAAGCGT
>CAYYAL010000010.1:27034-28722 GCA_964469445.1 uncultured Muribaculaceae bacterium | reverse complement strand
AAAAAGAAATGGATATAAGAAAAATTAACACAACTTTAACCGTAATATTAGGTTTATTTATTTTAGTTACAGTATTTAGCTACTATTTTGCGACGATAAATGAGATTAAATTAAATGAACTAAGCCGACAAACAACGGTTTTAAATGATGAAAACACAGATTTGCAAAATAAAATAGACAAATTAAAATCGTTTAATAATGTTGACATGACAATGCAAAAAAATAATTTGGTACAAAAAGCTCAAAAAGTTATTGAAATAGAAGCTGTTAAACAAAAAGAATTAAATGATAATAAAATAAGACCTCACAAACCTTTTACATGGGCAATAGGTTACTAAAACTTATTTAAAACCCAATTTTATTGATTAAAAAAAATTAATAATACGAATTTGAAAACTTACTTATGATAAAATAAGTTTAGAGGTTTTTATGAATGAAAAAATAAATAGATTTAAAAAATTTGATAAACGTTTAGCCTTTTTACAGGGTATTTTTACAATAAGCATAATAGCTCTTATAATTTATTTATTGCTTATACAAGTTCTGGACATAAATCATTATAGAGAACGTGCAAAAAGGCAAAGGAGTTCTCGTGCATTTGTTATGAGAGGCGACATTTATGACAGAAACGGCATAAAACTTGCTTCTGACAAAATCACTTACAATATTTATGCACACCCGAGAGATTATGATTCTACAAAAGAAGAGATTGCAAACCAATTAGCTCCCTTATTAAAAATGTCTAAAGCAACATTGGTTCAACGGTTATCGAGAACTGAGCCTGTCATTTTATTAAAAAAAGATGTGGATAAAGATACGGCCGTAGGTATAAAAAAATTAGGACTTAGAGAAATCAGTTGCGATGAAAAAAATACAAGAATGTACCCGCAAGGAGTTCTCGCCTCGCATGTTTTAGGATATTACAATTTTGATGCAGATATAGCTGCCGGCGTTGAATATACGGCGAAAGATAAATTGGAACAAATTGACAATATAGTAAAAGTTGAAAGAACGCCGAGAGGAAAAATCATTTACAACCTAATGACAGATCCGATTGCAGCGACAAAACCTTCAAAAGGTAAGGATATAACGCTTACGATAGATACAGCTATTCAACATATTTGCGAACAAGAATTATTCAAAATGGTAAGAAAATGGAACGCATATCGAGGAACTGTTATTGTAATGAATCCTAGAAACGGTGAGATTCTTGCTTATGCGGTTTATCCTTATTACAATCCAAATGATTATAAACAAGCAACTCAATTTCAAATAAAAAATTGGACATTAACAGATGTTTTTCCACCGGGATCAACCTTTAAAACATTGACTGTTTCATCTGCACTTGAATTGGATAAAATAAATAAAAATTCCAAAATACATGATACAGGAAAAATAAAAGTCGGTTGGTGGGATATAAAAAATTATGACTATGCCAGAAAACCATATCCCGGTTGGATAAGTCTTGAATATTTATTTGAACATTCAAGTAATGTAGGCTCCGTAAGAGTTGCTCAAATGATGGCACCGCAAGAATATTATACTATTTTAAAAAAATTCGGAATGGGACAAAAAACAGGAATAGATCTTCCGGGAGAATCTGTGGGATTACTTCCTAATTACCAAAAATGGGATTCAGCAACTCATGCTTCCATGGGTTACGGCTACGGCTCCTCTGTAACTGCAAT
>CAYYAL010000010.1:23447-26934 GCA_964469445.1 uncultured Muribaculaceae bacterium | reverse complement strand
GATTCACCTTCAGGCGGAGAAGCTTGGGGTAGTACTGTTGCAGCTCCTGTTTTTAAAGAAGTTTCTTCGCAAGTCGCAAGAATACTTAATCTTAAACCTGATAAAATTCAAACAAAGAAATGAGGATTATACCAATGAATTTACAAAATATTATAGATAAAATTGATTATATTGAAATTAAAAACGCAAAAAATGTTGAAATAACAGGAATTTCTCATAATTCTAAAACGACCCAAAAAGGTGATATTTTTGTTTGTCTGACAGGAGAACATTCTGACGGTCACATTTATGCTCAAAAAGCTATTGAAAATGGTGCTGTTGCTTTGTTTTGCGAAAAAGTTTTAGATATAAATGTTCCGCAAATTATTGTTAAATCAACAAGACATCAAATTGCAGATTTAGCCAATATTTTTTATAATTATCCGACAAAAAATATAAATCTTATGGGTGTTACAGGAACGAACGGAAAAACAACCGTTACTCATTTATTACAAAAAATATTCGAAAAAAATAATGAACAATGTGCTTTAATAGGGACTTTGGGCTATAAGTTAGCTTCAAATGATGAATATAAAGATGCAAAACATACAACTCCTCAAGCTCCTGAATTGCAAGCAACAATGAATATTATCTTTGAAAATAATATTAAAAATGCTGTAATGGAAGTAAGTTCTCATGCACTTGAGCAAAACAGAGTCGGCGGTTGTGAATTTAATTCGGCAATTCTTACAAACTTAACTCAAGACCATCTTGATTACCATATTACTATGGATAATTATTTTGATGCGAAAGCTATTTTATTTAAAAATATTAAAAAAGATGGTTTTGTTGTCTTAAATGTCGATGATAAATATTTTGAAAGATTTAAAAATATTGTGGATAAAGACGTTAAACTATTTACTTACGGGATTAAAAATAATGCTGATTTTCAAGCTGAAAATATCGATTTTTCTGCAAAAGGAGCATCTTTTAATTGTAAAACTCCTGTCGGCGAAAAAACAATTAATTTAAAAATGAACGGAATGTTCAGCGTTTATAATGTACTTTGTGCATTGACCTCTGCATTTGCATCAAATATCGACGTGGATTTGGCAATAAAATCATTAGAAGATACCAAAGGTGTTGCCGGAAGATTTGAAGCTGTCTCAAATGCACCGCTTGTAATTGTAGATTATGCACACACTCCTGACGGCTTAGAAAATGTCTTAAAAGCAGCAAGAGAAATAGTTCCTAATGATGGACGCCTTATTTGTCTTTTCGGTTGCGGAGGCGACAGAGATGCTACAAAACGTCCTAAAATGGGTACAATTGCTGAAAAAATTGCCGATAAAATCGTCATAACTTCCGATAATCCAAGAAGCGAAGACCCTCAACAAATTATTACAGATATCTTAACCGGAATTTCTTCAATCAACGGCGAAAATATTTTTGTTGAACCTGATAGAAGAAAAGCTATTGAACTTATAAAATCATTTGCCAAATCAAATGACGTCATAATTTTAGCAGGTAAAGGTCATGAAGATTACCAAATTTTGAAAGATAAAACAATCCATTTTGATGATAGAGAAGAAGCAAGAAAAATTTTCGGAGCAATTCATGCATAAACTTATTGACCAACATATTCACGGCGGATTTGGAATTGATTTTTCAAAATGTTCTGCTCAAGATTTTATACTTTTTTCAGAAAAATTTGCCCAACGTGGATTTTATGGATTTTTCCCGACTTTAGTTACTGATAAAATTGATAATATAAAAATTCAAATTCAAAAAATAAAAGAAGCTAAATCAATGCAAACTTCTGCTATGGCAAAGATTTTAGGAATACACATAGAGGGTATATTTATCAACCCTTTAAAAAAAGGCATTCATAACCCTTCGGATTTTTTACCGCTTTCCGTAGAAAATTTTCAAAAAATAGAAGACGATTTGATAAAAATTGTAACTTTAGCTCCTGAACTTGATGAAGACCATAAATTGCAAAAATATTTAAAAAGAAAAGGGATAAAAGTTCAAGCAGGACACTGTGTTGGCGGGGATTTATCAGATTCAGACGGAGTTACACATATTTTCAATGCGATGGAAGGAATTTCTCACAGAAAAACTTCGACAGCCCTTTCTGCACTTATAAACGACGATTTATACACAGAATTTATCGGCGATAGAATTCATCTTTCAGAAGATACTATAAAAATGATTTTGAAATCAAAACCATTTGATAAATTAATTTTAATTTCAGATGCCCTTCCTATCGCAGGTTCAGAACTTTCTGAAATGGAATTTTGCGGAGAAAAAATTTATAATAAAGATGGGAAAGCAGTTTCTAAAGAAGGAACAATTGCAGGTTCTACAATGTTTATAGATGAAGTTATAAAAAAATTTAATATGCCGATTGAATTTGCAAGCGACAATATAATTAAATATCATAATATTGAGGTTTAAATATGAGAAGTGATGAGATTAAAAAAGGTATCGCAAGAACCCCACACCGAGGTCTTTTGTATGCGACAGGCGTAAGCAAAAAAAACATGGATAAGCCTTTTATTGCGATAGCAAGTTCATTTTCAGACTTTGTCCCCGGACATATCGGAATGAGAGATTTAGAAAGACAAATCGAAAAAGGAATACATTCTGCAGGCGGACAATCTTTTATATTCGGAGTTCCTGCAATATGCGACGGAATTTCAATGGGACACAACGGAATGCGATATTCACTTCCATCAAGAGATTTAATAGCAGACTGCGTAGAAAGCGTTTGTGCAGGACATCAAGTTGATGGGGTGGTCTTGCTTACCAATTGCGACAAAATAACCCCCGGAATGCTCTTAGGTGCGTTACGTTTAAATATTCCAGCAATTGTTGTTACAGCAGGTCCTATGTTAGACGGCTGTTCTAAATGTGAAAAACTTTCAATGATTAGAGGCTCTTTTGAAGCTGTCGGAAAATTCAGAGCCGGAATGATTGATGAAGACAGATTACATGAAATGGAAGAAGAATCTTCGCCTTCTGCAGGTTCTTGTCAAGGATTATACACCGCAAACACTATGGCTTGCCTTACAGAAGTTATGGGCATGAGCCTTACAGGCTGTGCTACTGCTAGTGCGGTTTCTGCTAAAAAACGCAGAATTGCTTTTGACAGCGGATATGAAATTCTTAATATGGTTAAAAATGATATTAAACCGCTTGATATTATTACTAAAGAAAGCCTTATTAACGCAATTATTATTGATTTAGCACTGGGTGGCTCTACAAATTCGGTATTACATTTGCTTGCAATCGCAAATACCGCAAATATTGATATAAAAATTGAAGATTTTGAAGATTTTACCTTTAAAATTCCTCAATTAATAAAACTTGACCCGTCTTCATCGCTTACCATGACAGATTTTCATCAAGCAGGTGGAATTCCTGCCATTTATAAAGAATTGTGGGGAAAATGCAAAGAATTTAATAATATCAAAAATGTTTCGGGAGAAAAAGTTTCTGAAAT
>CAYYAL010000010.1:19387-23347 GCA_964469445.1 uncultured Muribaculaceae bacterium | reverse complement strand
ACATCTGTTGCCTTAATTACAGACGGACGTTTTTCAGGCGGAACAAGAGGTTTATGTATCGGGCATGTTTCTCCTGAAGCATCTAAAGGTGGCGTTATAGGTTTACTGAAAGACGGTGATAAAATTAAAATAGATTTAAACAAACGCTCTATGAATTTGCTCATCTCTGACGAAGAACTCAAACAACGCAAAGAAAAATTTACTCCGATACCATCTAAAGCAAGAAGCGGTTATTTAACAAAATATGCCAAAACAGTTAAAAGTGCCAGCTTAGGAGCTATTACCGAATAATGCCAAACAATATTGAAAAAGAAATTAATAAATGTTCTAAATGCGGTTTATGTAAATCTATCTGTCCCATCTACAAAATAACTAAAAACGATTTTGATACAGCAAGGGGCAAATTTATTTTGCTGAAAGAAAATAAATTTGCCCCTCAAAAAATCCTTGATTTTTGTCTAAAATGCAATAAATGCAAAGAATATTGCCCAAGCAATATTGATATACGAAAAATTTCAGAAGGTTTATTAGGAGAAAAATATTATACTATTCAAGAAGAAATACCCCAAAACTCAATAATTTCACCGAAACAAATTACTGTAACTTTTCATAAACCTTGCCATTTTAATAAGATGAAAGAATTTTATCAATTTATAAATAATTGTAAAAACGTAAATTATATTGAAATGAATAATTTCGATGAATGTTGCGGTATGGGAGAAAATTTCGATAAAAATTTCCCTGAATTTTTTGAAAAAATAATTTCCCAAAAAATTAAAAATATTAAATCAACAAATGCAGATTATGTGATTACCACCTGCCCAAAATGCAAAAACGCCATTCAAAGCAAAGGCATAAATATTCTACTTTTATCTGAATTTGCAAGCCTTTTTTAAATCTTTAAGCATCAAATCACGAGGCGAATTTTCTTCCAATGAATGATTTCTTAATAAATAAGATGGGTGAAAAATCGGCATAGCCTTAAATTTTTTATCATTAATATTTATATCTAAAATTTCACCTCTGATTTTAGATATAGGAATTTTTTTATCATAAAAAGAATTCAAAGCCGTTGCACCACAAAGAAGTATCAATTTCGGATTTACGATTTCAATTTGTTTTATCAAATATTTTTCGCAAGTTTTTTTCTCTAAAATAGAAGGCACCCTATTTTTAGGCGGACGACATTTAACCGTATTTATAATATATAAATCGTGGGAACGATTTATACCTGATTTAATCAAAAATTCATCTAAAAGTTTTCCCGCACGACCGACAAACGGTTTTCCTGTTAAATCTTCATTTTCACCGGGGGCTTCGCCGATTAAAATAATTTTTGCATTAGGACTTCCATCGGCGAAAACCACATTATTTCTAGTCTTCGCCAAGTCACAGTCCGTACATTTTTTACATTGTTTTTCTAATTCGTCAATACATTTCACAAAATAATTTTACTACAAATTAAAATTTATTTTATAAAACTAAAAGCCACAATATGTTTAGGATTTATATTTAGCCACTCATGATAATGAAATTGCTCACAATTGCAACCGTTAGTAATAATCCAAACTTTTGCCTCTTTCAAGGTGATTAAAGAATCCAATTTGCTTTCTTCCACATAAAGATTTGCTTCTATTTTCAAATTTGGAGTAACAATATTAAGATGATTATTATTACCTTTTTTAGCTAAAAAATGAATATTGTCATAAATTTTACACATACTACCTCCTTTTACAAAATGAATGTAAAAGAAAATAGGAATTTTTTAAATAAGCAAGTTGTCTGATAGCATGGGATAATTTTATTTGCAAGATATCATTTTAGGTTCTAACGGATAGGATTCATCTACCCAAGTTTGAGTAAATGCATTTTTATTAAATTTATTTACAACTTTTTTTACAACTACGGCAAAGTTTATATCAATAAAATTTATCTTGTCTAATTTTTCAACAATAAATTCAGAAGTTCCACAATTTGGGCAGAAATTCACGTCCGCCGTAATCTCCCCATTGCACATAACAGCCTTGTGTTTAACCCCACAGCAAGCACATCTTGTGATATACCATTCGTTCACAACATATTCTCCGCAATCAGGGCAATAACCGCCTTCTAAATCAGGCGTAACCCTCAAATGTTCACATTTTTTTGTTCTTTTAAATAATTCTAATAACATATGAATATCTCATTACACTTAACTCTTACAAGCATGTTATTAATGTTTTTTTTGTGAAAGTCAAAATATTTTCCAGATAAAAATATTAATATTTTGTTACAAATTATGTCGAAAAAGCAATTTAAAAATACAAAAATACTTTATATAAGTACGAGGTTAATTTTAGGGGTACGGTTTCGATGGTTAATAAATACATAAGTTCTATGAATTTTAATAACTATAAAAATAATGTTATAAACTTAATTAATTCAAATGGAATTAATCGTTATTCCAATATGGATACTCCTTATGGATTTGACATGACTATTTTTGGTAAATATAGTGGTTCACAAGAATCCTTTATCGGTTGGAATTCTGCCGGAAATTCTAACGGAACGATTTTTGGAAAATCTTATTCAGAACTTTTTGGTTGGAAAAAAGATGGTTGGACAACATCTTCAAATACAGTTACAACTTCAACAAATACTGCCAATTATGAGAATTTAGCTTCAACAAATATCGGAATGACATTCCGTAATCACAAAATAACAAGCGGATTTGGTCATAGAACACAACCTACGGCAGGAGCCAGTACAAATCATCAAGGCGTAGATTTAGCTTACTCAAATAATGAACAAATAGGGTCTTTCACAAATGGTACTGTAATTGAGACAGGTTATAACAGTGGTTACGGGAATTATGTTCTTGTAAAAGATGATAAAGGGAATGTACATAGATATGCACATGCAAATTCTGTTACAGTTAGAGAAGGCGACGTCATAAAGACAGGACAAGTAATAGCAAAAGCAGGTAGTACTGGGGTTTCCACCGGAACCCATTTACATTATGATATAACAAATTCTGACGGTAGAAAAATTAATCCTGTAAATTTTCATCATTGTTAAATTAAGAAACTAAAAAATCTGCTAACGGCGTTTCTACAATTCCGTTTAATCGTTTACTAATTTTGCGTATTTTTTGAGCTATTAATTCCATTTCATCTGTCCAAACAAAATTATCTAAAACATATTTTTCGCCCTTCGTAAAATCTTGATTTAACTGCAATCTTACGATTTCTGCAAGCATTTCTTTTGCTATCGGAACAACTTTATCAATATTTACAACGATTTTACCCTCGTCGTTGATAAATAATCCGCCTCTTTCCATAAAATATTTTGTCTGCATTACAGAGCGAACTCTGTGTGCTTGAGATAATTTCGGTTCACTTTTCAAAAAATTATCGACAATAAAGGTAACAATCATTTGTTTTGTATCTTTTTCAGAATACATTCCTGCATCTTTCAACAAATCTAAAAACGCTAAAGCCCCCATATCAGCTTTATTTTCTTCAATAATATTTTTATATTTTCCGAGAGCTTCTCTGCCATCTTTGGGTCCAAGCGAATGTGCATTTTCATGTCCTATTGTAAACCAGTGATCAGCTTCTTCAGAATAAAATTCATGTTGCGATTTATCCAATATTGCATCAAGCCTTTCCTGTATTTTTTCAGGTTCGCTTGAAACTCTCACTTGCCTATGATAAACATTTCTTCTTCCTCCACCTATTGTTAAAGACAATTTATCATCATTCGGAAGGTTTTCCGCCAAAGTCATTCCGCCTCTAAAACCTGCCTGATCACCTCTTAATGTAACTATATCAACATCAACCATTGTTTGCTTAGAATCTTCATCAGGTGAAATATTTTGTTCATATTCATCATTATAAGGCATATTTTGTGCTAAAAGCGGTAAATATTTTTTTATCTTCAATAACATTTCTGTTCCGATTTTGTTCACAATCCCAACTC
>CAYYAL010000010.1:3365-19287 GCA_964469445.1 uncultured Muribaculaceae bacterium | reverse complement strand
CAATATCATGCGTATGGAAAAGTTTTTGTTCTTCAGTTGGATAATCTAATCCTTGAGAATAATCATAATTATCAACTTCCTTTGAAACTACTTTTTCATCGTCAACAAAACTTCCGTCAATATCATGCGTATGGAAAAGTTTTTGTTCTTCAGTTGGATAATCTAATCCTTGAGAATAATCATAATTATCAACTTCCTTTGAAACTACTTTTTCATCGTCAACAAAACTTCCGTCAATATCATGCGTATGGAAAAGTTTTTGTTCTTCAGTTGGATAATCTAATCCTTGAGAATAATCATAATTATCAACTTCCTTTGAAACTACTTTTTCATTAACTTTCTTTGAAACTACTTTTTCATCATCAACAAAACTTCCGTCAATATCATGCGTATGGAAAAGTTTTTGTTCTTCAGTTGGATAATCTAATCCTTGAGAATAATCATAATTATCAACTTCCTTTGAAACTACTTTTTCATCGTCAACAAAACTTCCGTCAATATCATGCGTATGGAAAAGTTTTTGTTCTTCAGTTGGATAATCTAATCCTTGAGAATAATCATAATTATCAAACAATTCTGGTTGACGTGGATTTTCCTTGAGCATAGTCTTTCCATAATTTGTAACTAATTGAGCCAAACTTCTTGTATAACCGAATTCATTATCATAATAAATTTTCATACCGATATGGTTATCATTTACTACGTTAAGCATTTCAGGAATATATAAACCACTTTCAATTTGACCTTGAGCATCTTTAGATGTTGAACCCTTAGGTGCTTTTCTGATTAAGTTTGCATAAGCAGGATCTTTTTCCGCATCAGCTAATACTTTTTTCAAAGCTTCTTTTGTAACAGGAGTTTTCGTTACAATTGATAAGATAGCCATTGAAACAGCAGATGTAGGAACTCTGGTTGCAGAACCATCTAATTTACCATTGAGTTCAGGAATAACTTTTCCTGTAGCCTTAGCAGCACCTGTTGTTGTAGGAATAAGGACATCTAAAAGGCCTCTGTCTTTTGAAGCTGCTTTTGATTTTGCTTTATCGGTAACTGATTGAGAACCTGTTGCTGAGTGAGTTGTATCTACAATTACTGATTCAATACCAAATTTATCATTAATTAATTTTATATAAGGTGAAATACAAGTTGTAGTACAGCTTGCGGCAGAAACAACATTTCCATTATTTTTGATTTCACTGATTTTTTCGCTGTTAACACCAGGAATAATTGTTAACATGTCATCTTTTGCAGGAGCTGAAAGAACTGCACCTTTAACGCTACCACCTAAATGTCCTTGCATTTTAGGAACGGTTGTATTAGCACCTGTTGTATCTACTACTATTTTTGTATTATGAGATGACCAATCTACATTACCACGAGTTGCAACAACTTCAATTGTTTCTTTTCCACCTCTTTTTGAATTAACTTCTAAAAAAGTTTTTCCGTCTTCTCTTTTTACACCTAATTTAATACTATCAGGAACAGGTCCCATTACATTACTTTGTGAAATTTGAGTTACTAAATCTTCATCAGATACATCATTAAGGGTTTTTCCGTCCTTAAGTCCCATAGAACCCATATTTAACATAACTAAATTTTGTTTTGCATAAACTTGTGATAATTTATCCCAAGAACTATACACTCCTTTTGCAGCATGTTTAGCCAAAATATATTGACGACCATAGTTCTTTCCGATACCGCTACCGGAACCATTAACTCCGACATGAATTAAATCTTTTCTGTTTTGCTTTTCAATACCTGTAAAGCTAATCTTTGAAATGTTCATTGAATTCTCCTTCTATTCTCTTTTTTTACGTTTGTAAAAACACTAACTTTTTGCTTCAAAAAGTATGAAAAAAAAATTTGCTACCTATGTAAAGAAATGTTAAATCGAATATTTTTTACATATTATAAATTTAGAATTTAGGAGTTAAAGACAAAGATTTTTCAATTTCTTCGTCAGTCGGAATATAATCAGACATTTCTCCATCATTAAATTTTTGATAAGCAAGCATATCAAAATATCCTGTACCCGTTAATCCAAATACAATTGTTTTTTCCTCACCCTTTTCTTTGCATTTTAAAGCTTCATCTATTGCAACTCTGATTGCATGGCTACTCTCCGGAGCAGGCAATGTACCTTCAACTTTTGCAAATAATTTTGCAGCTTCAAAAACTTTTGACTGTTCAACACTAACAGCTTCCATAAAACCGTCGTCATACAATTGAGAAATCACAGGACTCATTCCATGATATCGTAATCCGCCTGAATGACTTGCAGATGGCATAAATTTTGAACCCAAGGTATACATTTTGGCCAAAGGACAAACGCCACCTGTATCACAAAAATCATAAACGAAATTTCCCCTCGTCAAAGTAGGACAAGAAGCAGGTTCTACCGCAATAAATCTATAATCCTTTTCACCTCTGAGTTTTTCACCCATAAATGGAGAAATTAATCCACCTAAATTTGATCCGCCACCTGCACAACCGATTATAATATCGGGTTTTATTCCATATTTTTCACAAGCTGTTTTCGTTTCTTCACCGATTATTGATTGATGAAGGAGAACTTGATTTAAAACAGAACCTAAAACATAACGATAACCTTCTGTTTTTAAAGCCGCTTCAACAGCTTCTGAAATTGCACAACCTAAAGAACCTGTTGTATTTGGAAATTCTTCGTTAATTTTACGTCCGATTTCAGTTTCCATAGAAGGTGATGCAACGACACTTGCATCATAAGTTCGCATAACTTCTCTTCTAAAAGGCTTTTGTTCATAAGAACATTTAACCATAAAGACTTTGCAACCTAATC
This sequence comes from uncultured Muribaculaceae bacterium, assembly GCA_964469445.1. Taxonomy (GTDB): domain Bacteria; phylum Cyanobacteriota; class Vampirovibrionia; order Gastranaerophilales; family Gastranaerophilaceae; genus CAYYAL01. The sequence goes on along the minus strand of CAYYAL010000010.1, from coordinate 16,469 downwards.
CGAAATAACCTGTTGCCATAGATAAAGCTGTTCCCCATTGTCCGGCACCTGTTTCAGTTGTAACCCCTTTTAATCCTTGTTTTTTAGCATAATAAGCTTGTGCTATCGCAGAATTCAATTTATGACTGCCAGATGTATTATTTCCTTCAAATTTATAATAGATTTTTGCAGGAGTATTCAAAGCTTTTTCCAAAAAATAAGCTCTTATCAATGGAGATGGACGATACATATGATAAAAACTGATTATTTCATCAGGAATTTTTATATATCTATCCGTATCATTTAATTCTTGCTCAATTAATTCATCACAAAAAACAGCTTGCAAATTTTCAAATTTCATTGGCAAATTAGTTGCAGGATTAAGCAAAGGTGCAGGTTTATTTTTCATATCTGCACGAACATTATACCAATTTTTAGGCATCTCGTTTTCTTTTAAATAAATTTTGTAAGGTATTTTTTCTTCCATAAAATTCTTTCCTCAGAAAATTTTATCACAAAAAAATAAAAATTAATCTGTTTAAAGGAATAAGTCCTATAAATCTATCCTTGAAATTTTGTTATATTTGCGATATCGTTTTGACATGAGGATATAGATATTACATTTATAAGGAGGACTTAATATTATGTCAGGAAAAACAATAACTGTTGATGGGAATTATGCAGCGGCACATGTTGCTTATGCATTAAGCGAAGTCTCAGCAATTTATCCGATTACTCCGTCATCTACGATGGGAGAATGGATTGATGAATGGTCATCACAACACAAGAAAAATATTTGGGGTAAAGAAGTTTCAGTTGCTGAAATGCAATCAGAAGCAGGTGCTGCAGGTGCCGTTCATGGTTCACTTGTAGCAGGTTGTTTAACTTCAACTTACACCGCATCTCAAGGTTTATTATTAATGATACCTGTTATGCACAAAACAGCAGGTGAATTATTACCACACGTTATTCACGTTGCAGCTCGTGCGTTAGCAGCTCAATCATTATCAATTTTCGGCGACCATACAGACGTTATGGGTTGCAGAAATACAGGTTATGCTATGTTAGCTGCAAACAGTGTTCAAGAAGAAATGGATTTAGCACTTGTTGCTCATTTAGCAACTTACAAATCAAAAATTCCGTTCTTGCAATTCTTTGACGGATTTAGAACATCTCACGAAGTACATAAAATTGAAGAAATTTCTTACGAAGATATTGCAAATTTAGTTGAGCCTAAATATATTGAAGAATTCAGAAACAGAGCTTTAAGACCAGAAACACCGATTTCAAAAGTTGGGGCTCAAAATACCGATGTATACTTCCAAGGTCGTGAAACAGTTAACAAATATTATGATGCTGTTCCTGAAATTGTTCAAGAATATATGGACAAAGTTGCAAAAGTAACCGGTCGTCAATACCACCCATTCGATTATGTCGGAGCTCCTGATGCAACTGATGTTATCGTCGCTATGGGTTCAGGTTGCGAAGCTATTGAAGAAACAATCGAATACTTAAACGCAAAAAGAGGCACTAAATACGGTTTAGTTAAAGTAAGATTATACAGACCGTTTGATGTAAAAAGATTTAACGAAGCACTTCCTAAATCAGTTAAAAGAGTTGCTGTTTTAGACAGAACTAAAGAACCGGGTGCAATCGGCGAACCTCTTTATTTAGATGTTGTTGCAGCTCTTGAAGGCAAAAATATCAATATAATCGGCGGACGTTACGGATTGTCTTCAAAAGAATTTACTCCTTCAATGGTATTAGCTGTTTACAAACATTCTGAAAGCAACGGTTTCCACGGATTTACAGTTGGTATTGAAGATGACGTAACTAATAAATCATTGAAAATTGAAGAACACATCGTTACAGAACCTGAAGGGACCACAAATTGTATGTTCTGGGGATTAGGTTCAGATGGTACTGTTGGTGCAAATAAAAACTCAATTAAAATTATCGGACAATATACTGATAAAGATGCTCAAGCATATTTTGCTTATGATTCTAAAAAATCATTCGGAGTTACAGTATCTCACTTGAGATTTGGTGATAAACAAATCAAATCAACTTATTTAATTACAGCACCTGATTTTGTATCTTGTTCAGCTCACGCTTATATCGGAAGATATGACTTGTTAAAAGGTATTAAAGAAGGCGGGACTTTCTTACTTAACAGTCCTTATTCAAAAGAAGATGCTTTCTGCCACTTAACTCGTGATATGCAAGAAACAATTATAAATAAAAAAATCAAATTCTATAATATTAATGCAGAAGAGTTAATTGAAAAACAACCGGGCTTGCGTGGTAAAGGTGCAAACACTGTTATGATGGTTGCATACTTTAAAGTTTCAGGAATTATTCCGTTTGACCAAGCTTTGGAAGGGATGAAAGCTATGACAACAAAAACATTTAAGAAAAAAGGTGATGATGTTGTTAATATGAACTTAGCATTAATTGATGCAGCGGTTAACGCTTGTGAAGAAGTTATTATTCCATCTTCTTTAGATGGTGTTACTTGTGCGGCTCCTGTAAAAATGATACCTGATAATGCAGATGAATTTGCCAAGAAAATCATTGAACCTTCAATGAGACAAAAAGGTGATGATATTCCTGTTTCTGCAATGTCAGATGACGGAGTTATTCCGACAGGTACTGCTTGCTTAGAAAAAAGAGGAATTGCACCTCGTGTTCCACATTGGAATTCAGAAACTTGTATTCAATGCGGAATTTGTGCATCAGCTTGCCCTCACGCTGCTATCAGAACTAAATTATTTGAGGCTGATACACTAAAAGATGTGCCTTCAACATTTAATACAGTTGATGCAAAACCAAATGCGAATGGTGAAAAATTCAAAATTCAAGTTTACTGTGATGACTGTACAGGTTGCGGAGTTTGTCTTGACCAATGTCCAATGAAGGCAAAAGAAAATGCTCCTTTGACATGGTCTACAATTGAAAAAGAAGCAGAAGCAGGCGAAAGAGAAAATGAAAAATTCTTTGACGAAGCTCCTGATAATGTAATGGGTAAAAATACAACAAAAACAATAAAAGGTGCGATGTTAAGAAAACCTTTATTTGAATTTTCAGGTGCCTGTGCAGGTTGCGGAGAAACTCCATATATCAAACTTGTTTCTCAATTATTCGGAGAAAATTCAATAATTGCGAACGCAACAGGTTGTACTTCAATTTATTCAGGTACATTCCCAACAATTCCTTATACAAAAACTAAAGAAGGAAGAGGTCCGGCTTGGGCAAATTCATTATTTGAAGATAATGCTGAATTCGGTTTCGGTATGAGATTGGCAGTTGATGCAAACAGAGAAACTTTGAAAACTTATGTTGAAAAAGTTCTTGCATCAGAAAAAGCTCCTGCTGAGTTAAAAGAAGCATTAAATGCAACTATGACAAATTGGGAACTTTCAAAAACTGAAGAAGCTTTAGTTGCACAAGAAAATGCAAAAGAAGTTTTGGCTAAATATGCAGACGTTGATTGTCCTGATTTAGCTAAAGTCAGAGAACTTCAAGACTACTTCACAGATAAATCCGTTTGGATAATCGGTGGAGACGGTTGGGCAAATGATATCGGATACGGCGGTATTGACCACGTATTAGCTCAAAATAAAAACGTGAATATTCTTGTTTTAGATACAGAAGTTTATTCAAATACAGGCGGACAAGCTTCTAAATCAACTCCTACTGCTGCTGTTGCAAAATTTGCGACAGGCGGTAAGAAAACTTACAAGAAAAACATGGGCTTAATGAGCATGTCTTACGGATATGTTTATGTAGCTTCAATCGCACTCGGAGCTGACAGAGGTCAAACGCTTAAAGCATTACAAGAAGCAGAAGCTTATGATGGACCTTCTATCATATTTGCTTACGCACCTTGTATCGCTCACGGTATCGATATGAGCAAAACTCAAACAGAACAAAAACGTGCAGTGGAAGCAGGTTATTTCCCTCTTTACAGATATAACCCTGCAAACCCTGAAGCTCCATTTACTTGGGATTCTAAAGACCCTAAGGAAAGCTATAAAGAGTTTATTAAAAGTGAAGGACGTTATAAATCATTGTTAAAAACAAATCCTGAACATGCAGAAGCTCTTTATGAACAAGCTGAAGTAGATGCGGCAAAACGTATGGCTGTTTACAAATCAGTCGGCGAATTAATGAAATAATAATTAATTTTATTATGCAAAAAGAGGCGGATATTTTATAAAATATCCGCCTCTTTTTTGATTTTTGTTTTATAATAAGAAAATGGATTTAATAAAAAAGATTAAAGGTAAAGTTATCGTTTCTGTTCAAGCAATGCCTAACGAACCTCTATACAAAGAGGAATGTATGATTGCAATGATGAAATCTGTGGTAAAAGGTGGGGCTGCCTCATTAAGGGTCGCAGGAGAGCGTGATGTTAAAAATGCAAAAAAGCTTTTTAACATTCCAATCATCGGTTTAACGAAACCTGATGTAATTCCTGCTAATTGGCAAGAAATTGTTTACATAACGCCGACTTTAAAAGAAGTTATGCAATTAATTAAAGCTGATGCGGATATTATTGCATTTGACGGAACTTCCAGAAAACGCGAAAACTGTACTTTACAAGAAATAATTAAATATATTAAAATTAATAATAAACTTTCAATGGCAGATATTTCGACGATAGAAGAAGGATTAAATTGTGAAAAACTCGGCGTTGATATTTTATCGACAACACTTTCGGGCTACACAAAACAATCACCTCTTAAATCAGAAGGACCTGATTTTGAACTTCTTGAAGAATTAGTCAAAGAAACAAACCTTCCTGTCGTATTAGAAGGAAGAATTTGGTCACCGGAAGAAGTTAAAAAAGCCTTTAAAATCGGTGCTCATTGCGTTGTAATAGGTTCTGCAATTACCAGACCTCAACTTATAACCAAAAGATTTATAGGAGATTTAAAATGAAAACACTTGCAATAGATGTTGGCGGAACTAAAATTTATAATACAATTGTTGACGAAAAGGGCGAAATTATTGCCGAAATAGAAAAATATTCTACACCGAAAACTTTAGACGAAGTATTGGCATTATTTCAAAAAATAATTTCAAAACATGAAAAAAAAGTTGATATGATTGCCTTTGCTACAGCAGGTGCTGTAAATAATGAAAATTCAAAAGTAATAAGTGCGACAGGAAATCTTCCGACAAATTATCGTGAAATAGAGTTTAAATCGCTAAGTACAAAACCTGTTTTCATCGAAAATGATGCAAATTGTGCAGTTTATGCAGAATATAAAATCGGAGCCGGAAAAAATTATTCAAATATAGTTTTATTAACATTGGGAACAGGCGTCGGCGGTGGAATTATTGTAAATAATAAACTTCTAAAGGGAAAATCCGGAGCAGCAGGCGAAATGCACTTTAAAATGCGTATGGATAACCATCGGAAATGTACTTGCGGAGCTTACGATTGTTTTGAAGCTTACGCATCAGGAACTGCCTTAAAAAAAACTGCCGAGGAAATATCTGGAAATCCGGATATCACAACTTATGATGTAATTGATGGATTAAAGAAAAATGATGAATTAATGACTGAAATATTTAATACTTGGCAAGACCATCTTTTGATGGGAATAATTGGGCTTGCAAATATTTTTGACCCTGATTGTATAATTCTTTCTGGTTCAATGGCTGAATTTGTCAACCTTGAATATCTTGAGAAAGAGGCTAATTATCAAATTTTAACTTCTGCCTTTAAAGTTTTGAAGGCCAGTGCCGGCAATTATGCCGGTATGATTGGAGCAAGTCTGCTTGCATTGGAAAAATTTTATGGGTAAATGTAAAAAACGTATGCTAAGAGGAACGGATAATCCTGTTTTAACGAGAGAAACAGCTCTTGAAAAAATAATTTTTGCCTGCAAAAAAAATAAAATTACTGAAAAAGAAATTGATTTAATAACTCTTTTTGGCTTTTCAAATGAAGATTTACTCGAAGGAGGCTGTAATTACGAAAATGTTGTTGCATTAAAAGGAATTTTAAATGCTTAGCATATTCTTCGAATTATCAAGAGCATACGCACTGCCGATAAGCTTTTTTTGTTGGCTAATCGCTTTTATTTTTGGATATTTTTCAAACGGAAATCTGTCATTTGGGATTTTGGCACTTTTTGGTATTATACTTGCTCATCTTTCTGCTAACATGTTTGATGATTATTTTGATTATAAAAAACTAATAAAAACTGGTTTTCAAAATGCTCAAAATGAAAAATGCAGACTTATTTTAAATAACAAAATTTCACTGAAAAAATTTTTAATTCTGGCTTTTATATTAATGATTGTTGCAGGTTTAATCGGCATTTTTCTGATTTTAAAAACAGGACTTCCGACGTTAATTTTCACTCTTATCGGACTAATTGCAATGCTTTTTTATGCAAAATTTACTTATATCGGATTAGGAGAATTCACAATTTTATTAATTTTTGGACCAACTATTTTGGGCGGAGTTTATTATGTAATGACAAACAGCTTTTCTTCCGAATTATTTTTTATATCAATTTTAGTTGCACTTTCAAGCTTTATCCTATCGCATTCCGACGCTACGCTGGATTTCAAATTCGATTTAAAAGAACATAAAAAAACAATTTGTTATTTTTTAAAAAGTTACAAAAAATCTGTTTTTATAATAATTTTGGCAATAGGTTTGATTTATTTTCTAACAATTTTAATGACAATATTGGGGATAATTTCAAAATATTACCTAATTTTATTAATAAATTTACCACTGGCGATAAAACATTGCAAAAATATGTATTTGCAAAAAGGTGATTTTATGCAAAATTTTGTAACGGCAAGAAATTTAGCAACAAGTTTTTACATATTAATTTGTATCGCCCAAATTTTATCTGCCTAATCAAAAAATCCTGATTTAAGAACATTTAGAACTTCAGATTTCATTTTTAAATGAATATCTTCAATTGATTTTGTTCCGTCAATGCTAATAAATCCATATTCTTTTTTCATTTTATTATATTCTTCAAGACATTTATTTTGATAAATTTCAAAACTTTTGTAGAAATCGGTTGAAAATCCTATATCACGACCACTTTCGTAAAAATTAAGCCCTGTTGTTCCGATAATTCTTTTTAAAAGTACATCAACAGGCATGTCAAGATAAAAAATTAAATCCGGAGTTGGGGCATAACTATAAAGTTCCTTAACCCACTCAATATCTTGCCCCCGAACAACATCGCGAGCAAGTGCAGTGTAATAATATCTGTCTAAAAGTACAATAAAACCTGATTTTAAGGCAGGAATAATTTGATTTTCCAACCTATCTGCGAAATCTGCTGCATAAAGAAGCGAAAATGTTGTTGCATTAAGCAAATTTCTATCCTTTGCATCATCAATCACATTTGCAATTAATCTTGAAGTCTTCCATTCACTGACCATAACGCCATAAGATTTATCTTCAATCGCTCTTTTCAGCAAATCGATTTGAGTAGATTTTCCTGAACCGTCTGTTCCTTCTACAACTACTAACAACCCTTTATAACCATGTTTTGTTTTAAAATTTCCCATTAAATTTTTATACCTTTTTGACGTAAAATTTCTTTCAATAAATTTCTTATTTTAAGTTGTTTTGAATGTATTGTTTCATTTGCATCAATTTTAATTAAATTGTATTCATCGACCATTTTTTGATATTCAGTAATAACTCTGGACTGAAAAATTAAATAACTTTCATAAGGATCATTACTTAACTTCAAATCCATACCGGCTTCATAAAATTTTGGAGCCCGATTTGCACAAATTCTATCCATCGCCACTTGAGGTTCAATATCAAAATACAAAGCCAAATCCGGCTTTATAGAAAAACCGTAAGTATTTCTAACCCAATTTGCATCAACACCTCTTGCCACATCTCTTGCAAATGCCGTATAGGCATATCTATCAGCAAGGACAATAAACCCTGCCTTTAAAGCCGGTGCGATAACCTGTTTTAATCTATCGGCGAAATCAACCGCATGCAATAAACTAAAAGTTCTCGGCGAAAGTTGATTTTTTTTCTTTGCGAGTTTTGTTGTTTGCGAAATTAAATCCGAAGAATTCCATTCTGTAAAAATAACATCTTGCCCGATTGATTTGAGCCAATCGTGCAAAAGCATTAGTTGTGTAGACTTTCCGGAACCATCTATTCCTTCCACACAAACCAATGTACCTTTTAAATTATGTTCTACTGTCAATTTGTTCATAAAGAATATGGTACTTAAAAAATAAAATATTGCAATCAAAGTGTTAAGTTTTGGGAAGATATTTACAACATACTACAACATATTAACGCTTGTTTTTCCGAATTTTGCAGATAAGTCGTCAATATGATGTATTAAATAAATGCTTGGCTCCAAATCATTTGATGATAAATCTATAATTGCACCCCAATCGCTTCTGGAATGGTGTGCTGCAATCATTCTTGCGACTTCCACAAAACCGTTTGTCATACAAATTGAATAAGCATATTGAGTATGAGTTATCCACTCACGTTTAAATTCTTCATTATAAGAAATAACGCCACTTTCTTCCTCAATCTCATATTCAAAGATTTTGCCTATATCATGTAAAATGCAAGCTGCATAAACATTATCACGATTAACAGGTTTTTCAAAAACCGGAAAATTTGCATCTGCTATTTTTAAACATTCCAAAGTATGAACGAGCAAACCACCTAAATAATTGTGATGCATTGTTTTTGCCGCAGGCGAAATTTTTATCGCTTTTTCATTTTTTTCGATAATTGAAGATACAAATTCTTTCAACTTTTTATCTTTAATTTTTTCAATATATCCGCAAATTTGAGAAAAATAATCTTCTATTTCTTCTTTATCCAAACCCATTTTAGCTTCTTGAATAAGTTCCAATGAATTTATCAAAGTATTATTGAACTTTTCATTGTAATTTCCTGAAACAATTCTTACAATATTTCCAACTCGAAAAAGCTTTATATCCATACGATTTAAGGCTTCTTCCCACAAAATACAATTTAAAACAGTTTCATTTTCTACATTTTTTAACTGTAATTTACCCATTTTTGTGCCGGCTTTAGTATCACCAACAGAAAAACTAACTACTTCATAATGAACATTCGTATCTAACATTAATTTTTATTCCTATCTATTAATTTACTTTTTAAATCCCAATTAAACATTGAACGCAATTTTTTACCAACAAGTTCAACCTGGTGTCCTGCGGATTTTTTCCTCAATTCATCAAATTTTTTACCGCCTGATTTAATATCATCAAAAAATTCATTTACAAATTGTCCTGATTGGATTTCCTTCAAAACTTTTTTCATTTCTTCCTTAACAGAAGATGTAATAATTCTTGGACCTCTCGTCAAATCACCGTATTCAGCTGTATTAGAAATAGAATAATGCATGTCATCAATTCCGCCTTGATGAATTAAATCAGTTATCAATTTCAATTCGTGCAAAACTTCAAAATAAGCCATTTGCGGAGCATAACCCGCCTCTACAAGAGTTTCAAATCCGGCTTTGATTAAAGCTGAACAACCACCGCATAAAACCGCTTGCTCTCCAAACAAATCCGTTTCTGTTTCTTCTCTAAAAGTTGTTTCCAAAACACCCACACGTCCTGCGCCAATTGCAGACGAATAAGCTAATGCGACCTCTCTGGAATTTTCGCTCATATCATTATAAATTGCAATCAATGCAGGAACTCCTCTGCCTGCTTCAAATTCACTTCTGACCAAATGTCCGGGGCCTTTCGGTGCCACCATTAATACGTTTACATTATCAGGGGCTACAATCTTTTTAAAATGAATATTTAGCCCATGAGAAAACATCAAATATTGACCTGCCTTTAAATTCGGTGCAATCTCTTTTTCATAAACTTCAGCCTGAATTTCATCAGGAATAAGTATTTGTACTATATCAGAAGCTTTAACTGCATCAGAAATAGGCATAGTTTTAAAACCGAGAGCCTTCGCCTTTTTATCGGAAGCCCCATTTTGTCTTAAACCTAAAACGACTTCAACTCCGCTATCTCTTAAATTGCAAGCTTGTCCGTAGCCTTGCGAACCAAACCCAATCACAGCAACAGTTTTATCTTTTATAAAACTTAAATCTATATCTTTATCATAAAAAATTTTTATATCATCGTTCATAATTTAACCCTCTATCTACAAATCATTTTAGCACAAACGCAATTTTAAAATTAAAGAATTTTAACTCCGTCATAAGTAGTTTTTAAATTATTCCAAACGCTGTATCCTGCAATAGGAAAGAATGTTCCGCCAACAAGAAAAAATGTTGAGCCTGAACCTGACATAACAGAATCGGGATAATTTTGTTTAATAAATTTCAATTTTTCATAATCATTTACAAGTGCATATTCTAAATCATTATAAAATTCGATATCTTCATTTTGTCCCTGATTAAAAGTTGAATATTTTTCATAAGCCTCTTTTGCACTTATGCCTAAATCATCAGGTTTTATCAAAGAAATCATCAATTCTTGATAAGGCAAATCAGCTAACAACTCACCTCGACCTGTTGCTAATTTTCTTCCGCCCTCTAAACAAAAATTCAAATCAGAACCTAATTTTGAACACATTTCATGCAAAATTCTTTTATTCAATGGTTCGGCGAGCAGTTTATTTAAGCCATACAAACACCCTGCCGCATCAGTGCTTCCACCTGCAAGACCTGCCGCTATTGGGATATTTTTTTCTATATGAATTTTTACCTTATAATTTTTGTCATTTAAAGTTTCAAAAAAAAGTTGTGCCGCCTTATATACAAGATTTTTCTCATCATACGGAATTTTATCGCTTGTACCTGAAAGCTCTATTTCGAAAGTTTCAGACTTTTCAAGCTCTATCGTCAAAATATCGTATAAATTTATCGTTTGCATAATACTTTTTATATTATGAAATCCGTCAATACGTTTGCCCAAAACTTCCAAAGTTAAATTTATTTTTGCAGGACATTGAATTTTAATCATAGAACCTCCGACAATTCGCCTAAAACATCTAAAGATAGGGCTTCTGCTCTAGTATTTGTATTAATATTTTTTTGAAGAAGAGCCTCTGTTACATTTAAAAATCCACCGGCTTGCAAACAATTTTTTATATTTTTTCTTCTCTGTGCAAACCCTGCCTTCAAAACTTTCCTAAATTTATCATAATCCGCTAATTTTAATCTGGGATTTTCATTTACAATAAATTTTACCAACGCAGAATCAACTTTCGGTGATGGATAAAAACTTCTTTTAGAAACTTTTTTAATAATCTCACAATCAGCCCAAAACTGTGCTAATACTGATAACAAACCGTATTGTTTTGAAGGAGAATTTTCATCGGCAACAATTCTTTGTGCCACTTCATACTGAACCATTAAAATCATTTCTCTAATTAAATTCCGATTAGAATTATTCAAATCATTAACTTCCCCTAACAAATGAGCAATAATCGGGCTTGTAATGTAATAAGGAATGTTTGCAACAACTTTAACTTTTTCATCAACCAATGACGATAATTCCGTTTTTAAGATGTCTTGATGAATAATCTCCAAATTATCTGCATCAATTTTTTCCAATACTTTAATCGCATCTTCATCTAATTCAACAGCGATAACCTTTTTCGCAAACTTAACCAACTGTTCTGTTAAAAAGCCCATTCCTGCACCAATTTCCAACACAATATCATCTTTTGTAATTTCTGCATTGTTAAGAATTGTTTGCAAAATATCTGCGTCAATTAAAAAATTTTGACCCAATCTTTTCTTTGTACGAAACCGTTTTGCCCTTTGTAAATAATCCATATAGGCATTATATAATAAACATATGGTTAAGTATCTTTTTTAAATTGTTATGGTAATATCTTTTCAGCGGGGAAATCATGCTTTTACAAAAAACTTTAACCAAAAATGAATTATTAGAAACCTATAAAAGTGGGGAAAAACCTGAAACGGATTTTAAAATCGGTATGGAATACGAACGCCTTCCTATTAATACAAAAGATTTTAAAGCTCTTGATTACCAAAAATATATTACAAATATTTTGACTGATTTTTCTATCATTGAAGGTTGGGATTATATATTTGACAACAATAACATTATCGGATTAAAAAAAGAGCATGACACAATTACGCTTGAACCCGGAAGCCAAATAGAATTAAGCCTTGAACCTCAAAAATTAATCATAGATTTAAAAAATAAAATAGAAAAAATCGATAAAACTTTAAAAAATATAATTTCTCAATACGGCGGAACTCTTCTTGAATACGGCATTTATCCACTATCTACTCATCAAAATATAAATATATTACCTAAAAGACGCTATCATATAATGGCTAATTATCTTTGGGGAATTCTATCTGACGTTATGATGAGAGAAACGGCTGGAATTCAATGTTGTATTGATTATAAGGACGAACAAGATGCAATTAAAAAATTTAACCTTGCCAATAAACTTTCACCTTTTATGACGGCAATGTTTGCGAATTCTCCAATTAGAGGTGGGGTTGATACCGGTTATAAAACATTCAGAGGACTTTCTTGGCTGAACTGCGACAATGAAAGATGCGGGTTTCTTACTGATATGAATTCTGATTTTTCTTATGAATTTTACTTAAATAAAGTTCTAAAAACACCTATGATTTTTATAAGCAGAGAAAATATACCTGTACAAATTAACGGCAGAATTAATTTTGAAGAATTTATGAAAAACGGATTTGAAGGATTTACCGCCACTAAAGAAGATTTCGACTTACATTCAAACCTTTGTTTTCCTGAAGTCAGAATGAGAAATTTTATTGAAATAAGAAATCACGATTGCGTCAATCATGGGCTTCAATATTCTCTTCTTGCAATCTATAAAGGCATTTTCTATGATGAAAATGCTATCAGACAAACTGAAAATTTGTTATCAAAATATTCTTATCAAGAAATTTTTAAATTAAGATATAAAGTTCCACAATTGGGACTTGAAGCCAAAATAAGACAAATAAAAATCAAAGAGATTTGTAGTGAAATAATTAAAATTGCAGAAACTTCATTAATTACAAAAAGAGAAAATGAAGAAAATTTCATTACTCCGATTAAAAATTTAACAGAAAAATGTCTTACTCC
>CAYYAL010000010.1:0-3265 GCA_964469445.1 uncultured Muribaculaceae bacterium | reverse complement strand
AATAATTTAACAACAAACCCACCTAATGTATCGACATCTTCGTCTTCGATTTCATCAATATTAAGAAATTCGCAGAATTCGTCCAATCGCATCATAGCACTTGCCTGATAAAGATTTTCCCCGATTTCTTTAATTTCGGCTTCTTCTTCATCAAATTCGTCCTGAACTTCCCCGCAAATTTCTTCCAAAACATCTTCCAACGTGATAAGTCCGGAAGTTCCGCCAAATTCATCTATAACAATCGCCATTTGACCTTTTTCTCGTTTTAAATCCTGTAACAATAAATCCATGGTTATTGTTTCAGGAACAAGTAACACCGGTCGCATTATTTTTTTCAAAGAAAATTCTTCGTTATTAACAATATTTGCATATAAATCCTTAACATGAAGAATTCCTAAAATTCTATCTATATTATCTTCATAAATCGGATATCTAGTATAACAATTGTCTTCGGTAAGATTTTTTAAAGTTTCAAAATCGATATCAGATGGGATACAAACCATATCCGTTCTCGGAATCATAACTTGTTTTGCATTCAAATCAGAAAACTTAAATACATTTGAAATCATCTCTTTTTCGGTTTCATTCAAAACGCCTTCATTATAGCTAGCATCAATAAGCATATTCAATTCTTCCGTAGAATGTGCTAAATGAGCTGTATTTCCGGGAGGAATTTTTAATAATTTTAAAACAAAATTTCCAAAACCATTTAACAAAAATATAAACGGCGTAAATAATTTTGTAATTATTTTCATAGGTCTTGCAACAAAAAGCGTTGTGCTTTCAGGATATTGCAAAGCTATTGATTTCGGGATTAATTCACCCAAAACCACATGCAAGAAGGTTATGAGGGCAAACGCAATCGCAAAAGCTATCGTATGACTTGTTGCAAGTTGTATTGACAAAGGCAAAAATCCAAATATTGGCAAAATCATTTCAACAAGAGTTGCCTCGCCGACCCAACCTAAACCGATACTTGCAATAGTAATACCTAATTGAACAGCTGCTATAAATTTGTCCAATTCTACTAATTCATTTTGTGCTACTTCGGCAATTTTATTACCTTCTTTACACAACTGTGCAATTCGTGTTCTTCTGACTCTGACAAGAGCAAATTCCGAAGCCACAAAAAAAGCATTTGCAAATAATAAAACAGCTATAACTAATATTTTTAAAAGCGTGGCGGCTACTGCTTCCATATATGTCCTTTTTTGAATATAATTTTAATTATAAGTCCAATAACTTTTTTTTGCAAGTATTCAACACTTTTTACCTTTTTTATTTTCATGTTAATATTATTCTATGAGGCTGGATAAATTTCTGAAAGTATCAAGATTAATTAAAAGAAGAACTATTGCTAATGAAGTTTCCGATTTGGGAAAAGTTTTTGTTAATAATAATCAAGCAAAACCTTCAAAACAATTGAAATTAAATGACATTATCCGAATAGATTATCCAAATAGAACAATTGTCGCAAAAGTAGTAAAAATTCCAAATGGCAATGTAAGTGTTCAAGAAGCCTCAACGCTATACGAATTATCTGAGATTTAAAACATGCACGATTTATTTATACGAATGAATGACTTTTTTCAAGCTATGGGTACAACAGGGCTTTTCTTAAATTCCTTTATAGAAAGCTTCTTCTTGGTTCCTCCGCCTGATTTTTTATTAATAGCAATGGATTTAGCTAGACCTAAACTTGCAATATATTATGCAACAATTTGCACAATAGCTTCTGCACTAGGCGGTGCAGTCGGTTATGCAATTGGTTTTTGGGGCGGTCGTCCTGTTTTTCACTGGTTGTTTAGAAAAGGCGGTCAAGAAAAATTTGATATGGTTGAAAAAATGTACACTGAATATGGTTCCTTCGCAGTTTTCTTCTCTGCTTTCACCCCTATCCCTTACAAAATTTTCACTATCGCAAGTGGCGTCTTAAACATGAGTTTTGCAAAATTTTTCTTAGCAAGCTTTTTGGGACGAGGCTTAAGATTTTTTATCGTAAGTATCGTCTTAATGTTTTTTGGCGAAACAATTAAAAAATATATAGAACTTGTAATTATTGCCGTTTCCGTTGTCATAATTATTTTCTGCGTAATTATTTACAAAAAAAGACATTCATTTATTAAAAAATAATAATTTTAATAATAAAAATTTATGGACTTGCGGAATTAACCTTATATCACTCCAACCTAATGAAAATTTAGACATAATTTCTTCAATTTTTTCGACAGTAACTTCCTCAGACAAAGTCATTTGTCCCATTTGAGGTTGCAAAATTATAGGTATATTAATTTTTTTTGCTAATTCTGTACATTTTTTTATTTCTTCATCGGTAATCTTATCGTTAAATACAACCTTTGCAAAAAGCTCAGGGTGATAAAACGTATTTACAGAGGCGTTTTTTTCCACCTCAAAAAACGCCTCTGGTTCTTCAAAATTATATTTTACACCTGGACGCGATAAGTTAATTAGAGTGGACACTATAGATAAATTCGGTAAAAGAAGAAAAACGAATAGAGATACTAACGGATTTGGATCTTCTGGATTATTATAGTATTAAAAGCACTTTATATCGACATATTATATTGTGATAAAATATAATAAGGAGATTTAAAATGATTAAAGAAATTATTTCTGATCTAATTCTTTGGTTTGTTTTAAAAAGAATAAAATGAAACAAAGTCGTTCAGTGCCCACCTTAATCGGTGGGTGCTATTTTTTTTATTTATTATAAACTTTATAAATAGATAGACATTTTAATGTGTATATAACCATATTTTCAGTTATATATTATATGGTAGTTGATGAACGAATGAGCTTATGAAACAAAGTTCATTTTAGTAGTTTTATCGTTTAACGCGAATACGATTGTAAACTAAAGATTGTTGAGAGCAAGAAGACAATCAACGCGTCACTTAAACTATAGAACGGGTTGGGGAACTTGTTCTAGTTTATTTAGAGTTGTGAGACTCACGTTTATTTTATATAAGTTTTATTTATATTGCAACACCCCTATAATAAATAATACTTAGTCCTTTTTGAGGGTTTCATTGAGTTTAAGCTCAATCTTAAAAAGGGTGTCTTCGTCGCTCATGGGACTGGACCAATAAAACACAGAAAGAAGTCTCGATCGCAACGAGATGAGCACTCATGAGCATTGCGTTCCTTTGATGTAAGTGATCAAATACGCAATGAAGCAATGTGAATTGCTTTATAATACAACACAATGAATAGTTCGCAGGATCGATTGAACTTGAATTGATTT
>CAYYAL010000009.1:28298-32055 GCA_964469445.1 uncultured Muribaculaceae bacterium | reverse complement strand
TAATTATAGTAACTACTGATTTTACAAATTTTCAATACAAAGAATTTTCTAAATTTGAAACACCTGATTTTGAAATTGCACAAGCTGTAAGAATTTCTTGTGCTATGCCGGGACTTATGCGACCTGTAAGTTATAATAACTTAATGCTTATTGACGGAGATTTGCTGAAGAGTTCTCCTATTTGGAAACTTTCTAAAACTCTCGCACCTAAAGATGAACGTGTTTTAGAATTCAGGCTTGAAGGTGATTTTGAAAACAATACAAATAATGCAATTAATTTCGCGAACACTCTTCACAGTTGTATATCAGGACTTGCTACAAATTTTGTAATTAAAAATACCGGCGATAATGATAAAATTGATTATATCAAAATCAATACCGGCTCTACCATTTTGGTTGATTTCAATCAACCCAGAGAAAAACGTGAAAAATTAATTGAAACAGGTTATAACCAAACTATGGCTTATTTTAAAGAATTTTTACCTGAAAAAAAACAAAAATTATTGCCACAATATTCTGATATTTTAAAATATTTAAACAAAATTGAATTTTTTATAAACTCAAATCGTATACTTAACGCAAAAAATGAAATCGGAATGCTTTTTGTTTCACTTGCTAATTACAGAGATTTTATTGATATACAATACTATAATACGATTTTAAATTTTAAGAATATGTTTTTTGAAAACTTAAAAACCCCTTCTCTTTTTGGAAAACACAGTCTTAAAAATAAAGACTTGATTTCAAAAAATCTAAAAAATTTAATATCAGATATCAATGAAAGACTTGAAGATATAAAAAGTTATAATTTTTCGTAAGCTCTTCTTAAAACATATTCTTCAAAAGATTTCAAATCCGTAGATTTAGATTTTGCATCATTTATCATAATACAGAAAGCATAAATTTTACCGCTTTTAGCTGTCAAATAACCTGCAATTGCACTTACATTTGATAATGTTCCTGTTTTGGCATAAAGCTTATCCTTAAAATACAACATTCTATCCGTCAAGGTTCCTTCATTAGGCGTTGCAAGATTTGATTTTAAATAATCAAAATCAGAAGATGAAGCTTGATTTAAAAGAACATTTGTAACAAAATCAGTGGTCAATAAATTATTTTTTGAAACACCGCTTCCGTCAACCACTCTTACATTTTCAACATTTATACCTTTTTCTTCATAATATTTATTAAACATATCGATAGAACCTTCTATCGTTCCTGTTGATTGAGAGAATTTTCCACCTGCCAATTTGAATAAAGTTTCTGCAATCATATTATTACTTTTTTTCAAAATATCAGAAGAAGCAAGATTTACAGAATGTTTAATTTCGCCCAATAAAATTGCATCTTTCGGCAACTTTGTTCTTTTAAAATCACCGTAATATCCAAATTTTTGTTTACGTAAAATTTCTTCCAACCTTAAAACAAAATATCTTCTCGGGTGATTTATGGGAATTAAAACTTCTTTTTCCTTAGAAATAACACCGTCAACATCAATAACATCAGGAGAAATATAATTTTTTCTCTGCAAAGTTATATAATCACCGGAACCGGTTAAAACTCTGTTTATAAAAGAAGTCGGATAAAATACGCTTTGAACTATTTCAACAGGTGCGTCAGGTATTGTCGGAATAAAAGTTGCTTTAAAAATATTTCCGTCCAAGTTATAAGAACTGAATTTCGGCATAAGAGGGTTTAAATCATCGTCCCATTGCCAACCTTCACCCCATTCGAATTCATCAAGAATTGAATCATCTATAAAAAATTGTTTTGTTTTTGTAATCTTTTTATCAGATAAAATACCCATCAAACCTTTTAAATCACGGCTTGTAAGATAAGGATCTGCACCGAGTTTTAAATATAAATTTCCATTTTTATCTTTATAAAGTTGAGTTTTAAATTCATAATTTTTTCCTAAAGTATTTATTGAAGGTAAAAAAGTTACAAGTTTTTGAACAGATGCGGGAATCATCGGTTTATTTTCATTCATTTCAAAATAAGTTTTTGATGTTTTAATATCTTTAAAAGAAACTGATATCATAGCTGTTCTTGAAATATTAGCATCATTTATTGCAGAAGATATCGGATTAAATATTTTTCTAGCATCAACCTGTTGCAAAGTTACAAATAAAATCAAAAAAGCAAATAAACTTCTAATTATATTTTTTAACATCATAAACCTCACAAATATCTTCCAAAACCCTGCATTTTTGACGAAATTCTCGCATAGGTTCTAAATCAATTGTAGCACAAATTCCGCTTCTCAACTCATTTGTTTCTGCAAGAATTTTTCCATCATAATCAATAATTTTCGAGTAACCCAAATTATATTCATTATCATTAAGTTTACCACTTTGAGTAAGTGCAACGAAATAAGACTGATTTTCAACAGCTCTTGCGGTTGTGAGTGATTTCCAATGAATTTCTCTTCCCAAAGGCCAAGCCGCCATATTTACCAACAAATCGACGCCTTGTTTTGCATAAGAACGATAAATTTCAGGAAATCTTATATCATAACAAATTGAAAGTCCGATGCGAAGTCCTTCTATTTCAACCAAAACAGGATTTGAACCGTTTTTGACATAAGTTCCTTCATCACAACCGTAATATGAAAATAAATGCATTTTGTCATAAGTCGTTATCAATTCACCTTTTCTGTTTATTACAGGACAAGTATTATAAAATTTTTCACCTTTTTGCGAAATAAAACTTCCACCGATAATATTTACATCATATTTTTTTGCAATATCCGATAAAAATTTCACAGTTTCACTGTTCTCAATTTTTTCGGCAGAATTAATAAATTCATCACATTTCCAACCGACAGTCCAAACTTCGGGTAAAAATAAAAAATCAACGGAATTATCAATATTTTCCTCAACAAGTTGTAAAACGGTTTTGTAATTAGCCTTCTTATTCGCAATTTTAGAGGAAAATTGTAGAGCTAAGAGTTTGAAAACATTTTTTTTATTTTTTTCCATAATTTATTACCATAAACATCTCTATATACCTGAGGTGCAAGCCTTTCTAATTCTTCAAATGATTTTTGAACCTTCAAACGAGCTTCTTCATCTTGTTCCGTTGTACCATGTTCATCGACATAAATCGGTTCTCCATAAAGATTTATTAGACGGCAAGGTCCTAAAGGAAAACGCATTTTATCCCAAGAATTGAATTTCAAAAGTGTAATATCTTCTGAATACCAATAAATAGGTACAATCGGAGCCCCTGATTTTTTAGCGACTTTTATAACACCATTTTTAACGACCTTTGCGGGTCCTCTCGGCCCATCAACCATCATTGCGACATCTTCGCCTTCTTTTAGGCTATTAATCATCTGCAAAGTGGCTTCTACGCTACCTTCTTTACCCTTTGAACCTCGTATATTTTTAAACCCCCACTTTTCAGTAGTTCTTGCAATAATTTCACCGTCAATAGAACGACTTATCAAAATATTCGTACGATATTTTTCTTCCAAACCATGAACGCAGCATTGATGTGCATGCCAAGTAGCATATATGCAAGGCTTTTTGCAAGGATTATTAACTTCTTTAATATAAGTAAATAATTCTTGTACTCTAAACAATCTATATACTAATTTTGCGGCAATATCTAATTTTCTGCCTCTCTCAATTCTTACCATATAAAAAGTTTAACACAAAAATATTAATAATTAAGATTTAGACTTAAATAGACCGATAAATTTATTCCAACCGGTTTTAATACCGTTACCGATTTTTCCAAAGAAAGACTTAAC
>CAYYAL010000009.1:15657-28198 GCA_964469445.1 uncultured Muribaculaceae bacterium | reverse complement strand
ACAAATTCATCTTTTTTTGCTTGTTGATGCATTGATACATTTGACAAAAATTCACTATTTGAAGCACTTCCGCCTCTTTGAGGTTGAACTCCACCCGGATAAGGAATTTCAAAAGGTAAATATTTTTGAGGAGCTCCTGTATATCTTGGATCTGCACCTTTTATAAAAGCTTCTGGATCAAAATCAACAATTCCTGCTGATGCTAAATTATCTAAATTACTTGGCAAACTCGGAAACATAACCACTCCTTTTAAATATAAATTAACCTTACCTATTTATATTAAGTTTTTTTTCAAATAAAAATTGCTTTTAAAAAAAATATTTGTTAAATTATATTAATCATGCGTAATTTTTTTAAAAAAGATTTTGTTTTTTTATTTTTTCTATATGCTCTTTTGGCAACTTTTATTTTTATAACTTTTGCAAAACACGGAAACTTCCTTTTTGATAATGGAAGAGAAGCTTATATCGCATGGCAAGTCGCTCAAGGGAAGTTATTATTCAAAGATATTCTGATTATTTATCCGCCTCTATCTTATCTAATTAACGGGTTTCTATTCAAATTTATAAATACAAATCTTTATACTTTATATTGTGCCGGAATTTTTGTCAGTTTTCTTATAACTACTTTTATTTATCTTCTTTCAAAAATGTTTCTTAATAGATTTTTTGCATTTTCTTTATCGGTTTTTACAATAATCGTCGGAATTTCCAATATAAATCTTTTTAATTTCATTTTTCCTTACTCTTACGGAATACTATACGCATTCGCAGGATTTTTAATATCTCTTTTCTGTTTAATAAAATATTCCAGAATAAGAAATATATATTGGCTTTATGCGGCAAGTTTTGTTGCAGGATTTGCGGTAACTAATAAATATGAATTTATTCCATATTTTTTTGTTATCGTTTATAGTATATTCAGAATTCAAAAACTACGATTTAAACATTATTTTCTAACTTTTTTAAGCTTTATTTCAATCCCTTCAATTACATTATTCTACCTTATTTCTAAAGGAATTGACTTTAACTTAATTTTAAATAATTTTGAATTAATTAAAAACATTTCGCAATCAAGTACGCTAAAATATTTTTATTCCACGCAGGGCGTAATTTTTGCAAAACAAACTCCTATGTTTTTGCTGAAAAACTTTCTACAAACATCTTTTGCCTTAATGTTACTTTTGTTCGGAGTTAAATTCAATATACAGGATTATAATAAACCTCTAAAAATTCTTTCCATCGGAGTTATAGCTTTATCGGTATATTTTATAACACTTTGGGCAAATCCTTCTTCCTTCGCCTTTTTACCTATTTTATTAACCGTATTTTTCATTATAATGGAATTAAAACAAAATCTTTTAGTTGAAGAAAAAATTCTTATTCTAAGTTCAATTTGCTTAAGTTTAAAAACATTTTTCGGCACAGCAACCCTAAATTACGGAGTGTTTGCGATAAGTGTATTGCTACTTGCGACTTCAACTATTATTTGCAGAAAAAATATTAAAAATATAAATCCGCTTGCAATTTACATTCTGATTTTTGCAACAATCTTTACAAGTCAAAATTTTAAAACGTACTTAAGTAAACCTTTTGAAATAGAAACAAAAAATGGAAAAGTTTTTACCGAAAAAGAAATCGGCTTATCGACAAATCAACTTATCAAATATATTGACCTTTACACTAAAAAAACAGATAAAATTTTAATTCTTCCTGAAGGTTTAATGATTAATTTTCTTACACAAAGAAATTCTGATAACACTTATTATTCTTTAATTCCCCTATATGTAGAGACTTTTAATGAAGAAAAAATTATAAATGATATTAACAAAAATAAACCTGATTTTATAATTTTCTCAAATTCAAATACAAAAGACTATTATTTCAAATATATATGCGAAGACTATGCCTTTGATTTATGCAATTATGTAGCCAAAAATTACAGAATTAAAGAACTGATAGACTATAATTTCAGATATCTTATCTATGAAAAACAGCACAAATAAAGTTTATATCCTTGAAGCAAAATAAAATAATGAATAAAATAAGCCCAAACGATACCGAATAATGCTCCGATAAAGACTTCCAGAGGAGTATGCCCAAGCAATTCCTTAAGCTTTTCGCCTGCGGACAAAACATCATGTTTATAAAAGTCTTCCATCATTTTATTTAAACAAGCGGCGGTTCTTCCGGCTGCTCTTCTTAAACCTGCGGCATCATACATTACTACAACGGCATACCCTGCAGATATAGCAAATAATAAAGAATTAAAACCTGCAATAATTCCAACCGCAAACGTTAAAGCAACAACCCCTGCAGAGTGCGAGCTCGGCATTCCGCCAGTTGTTGTCAATAATTTGAAATCAATTTTTTTATACAAAAATAAATTCAAAAAAAACTTCAACGCCTGAACTGACAGTGTTGCTGTAATTCCTGCTATCATGGCTTCGTAGCCTGTATTTAAAATATAACTAGCCATAAGCCTTCTTTCTTATATTTTCTATTATCTCACTTAAAATATCCGATTTTAAATCGTAAGATTTTAGTATATCACAACAATCATCAAGTAAGCAATTGAGTTTACATTTTGAATTTTCCAAACCGTATAATGCTGTATAAGTCAATTTATTTGCCGTTTTATCTTTACCTAAAGTTTTACCCATTTCTTCAAAAGAAGAAATTTCATCAAGAATATCATCACAAATTTGAAAAGCCAAGCCAAGCCTAAGAGCAAAATTTTCCATCAATTTTATCTGTTTTTCATTTGCACCTGCAATTATAGCACCTGATTTTAATGCCAACTTAAACAAATCAGCGGTCTTATGTTCGTGTATAAAATTCAAAATATTCTTTAATTCATCTTGCGACTTTGCTTCTTTAAACCCACCTTCTGATTGAATATCAACTGTTTGTCCTGCAATTAACCCCAAAGCTCCGGCATAAACCGAAAATTCTTCCACAAGTCTTAATTTAATTTCCGCAGGCAAATCCGATTTTTGAATGATAATTTGCGGAGCAAAACTCAATAATGCATCACCTGCAAGAACAGCAATCGCATCACCATAAACCTTATGATTAGTAAGCTTTCCCCGTCTGTAATCATCATTATCCATGCAAGGCAAGTCGTCATGGATTAAACTTTGGGCATGTAACATTTCAATTGCACAAGCTGTCGGAATTGCCTTCTCAAAACTTTCTGAAAACATTCTGCAAGCTTCCAAACACATAACGGGTCTTAATCTCTTACCTTTTGCAAGAACACTGTATCGCATAGATTGCCAAATTATTTCAGGCTCTGCCATTTGCATAAATTCATCTAATTTTTTATCAATTATTTCAATTAATTTTTCCAATTTTCGTCCTTTACTTGTTGCTTTACTGTATTTCTTGATAATTCTCTCCTTCTTGAGCTTATCATAACCTTTTGTTTATGTCCGTTTTTTTTAGAATTTTCTTCTTTTTTATTACCTTGCTGTTTAATTCTGTCTTTATACTCTTTAGCCTCTTCCACAAAAGCTTTATAACTTGCATACCTTGTTTCATCAATTTTATCAAGATTTTTAAGTACTTCACAACCGACTTCATTCAAATGAAGGCAATCTTTAAACTTACATTTTGAACGATATTTATAAATTTCATCAAAAAACTTGTCTACTTCATGCGGTAAAAGAAAATCAAATTTCAAATTGCTAAACCCCGGAGTATCAACTATTCTTATAACTTCATTTTCAAGAATAGGTGAATTTAATTTATCTATTGTAATTATCTCACAATGTCTTGTCGTATGAACTCCTCTAGATGTCTTTTCGCTTATTTTTTTTGTTCTCAAATCTAATTTAGGACATAAAGTATTTATAAGTGTTGTTTTTCCGACCCCTGAAGTTCCGCAAAAAACACTTGTTTTTCCTTTCAGAATTTCTATAAAATCATCTAATCCGCTTTTTTCTAACGCCGAAGTAAAAATTATATCAAAACCTAACGGCTCATAAATTTTGAATGTTTTTTCAATAATACTGTCATCGAGCGATAAATCATTTTTATTAAAACAAAGTTTTATATCAAGATTATAAAATTTTGCAAAAGAAATATAACGATTTAATTGAATAAAATCTAAATCAGGTTCTTTTACAGCAGAAACTATAACAATTTGATCAATATTTGAAACACTTGGTCTTAAAATAAAATTTTTACGAGGAAAAACATTTTTTATAACGGCAGTTTTTCTCGTTTCATCAATTTCATCTAATTCAACAAAATCTCCGACAAAAATTTTTATCTTCTGTTTTTTTAAAACTTCACGAATTTTACATTCAAAAACATATTCTTTAAAATGGACGTAATAAAAGTCCGAATGTATTTTAAAAATCTGAAACTTTTCCATTGTCTAATAATACATTATTTGCACAATATTTACAAGAAAAAAATCTCTGTTATAGTTTGCATATTTTACTTTTGAGATTTTTATGTTACCATTATAATGAATTTTATAATAGTTAATTTAAGGGGAATTTAATGATTTCAGTAAACGATTTAAAAACAGGCTTAACGCTGGATTTAGACAACGGACTTTGGTCTGTAATTGATTTTTTACACGTAAAACCGGGCAAAGGAGCAGCCTTCGTAAGAACAAAACTTAAAAACGTAGAAAGCGGACAAGTTATAGAAAAAACATTCAGAGCAGGTGAAAAAGTTGCCAGAGCAATGTTAGACAGACGTGATATGCAATACTTGTATAAAGAAGGTGCAGATTACGTTATGATGGATACTTCTACTTATGAACAACTTTCTTTATCCGAAGATAAAATAGGTGATGGTTTAAGATATTTAAAAGAAAACATGAACTTATCAATTCTTTTGCACGGAAATAATATAATAGGCGTCGACATTCCTTGCCACGTTGAATTAGAAGTAGTAGATACTCCACCAAACGATAAAGGTAACACTTCTTCAGGCGGAACTAAACCTGCAACAACTGAAACAGGTGCGATTGTTAATGTTCCGTTTTTCGTTGTAAACGGCGACAGAATAAGAGTTGATACCAGAACTAACGAATACTTAGACAGAGTATAAATATAAAGGAATTTTTATGAAACTTGATATAGATTACATAAATCAATTAATTGATTTATTGGGGGAAAAGGACTTCTTAACAGAATTAACCTTAAAAGACGGTGAACAAACAGTAACGTTAAAAAAAGAAGGTTTAGCTAATAAAGGAACAAGTGTAATTCAAACTCAAGTTACACCTGCAATTCCTCAAGAAGAAATTAAAGAAGAACATAAAGGCAAACCTGTAAAATCTCCTATGGTAGGAAATTTTTACCGTTCAGCAAATCCGAATGCGACACCTTTTGTCGAAGTCGGAGAAACAATTTCTCAAGGTCAAGTTGTTTGTATTATTGAAGCAATGAAACTTATGAATGAAATAGAATCAGATGTTGAAGGGGAAATTACTGAAATTTGCGTAAAAGACGGTGATCCTGTCGAATTCGGACAAGTTTTGATGTATGTATCTTAGTTGAAAGGCATTGCGGAATTATTTTTATGAAAAATAATTCCGCAATTTTAAAAATATGTTTAAAAAAGTATTAATAGCAAATCGTGGTGAAATAGCAGTAAGAATAATAAGAGCTTGTCGAGAAATAGGAATTCCGACAGTTGCGGTTTTTTCAGAAGCGGATAAAGAATCTTTACATGTAAGCCTAGCTACAGAGGCTTATTGCATAGGACCCGCACAAAGTTCAAAAAGTTATTTAAGTATTCCTGCAATAATTTCAACGGCAATGATGTGCGGAGCAGACGCAATTCACCCCGGCTACGGATTTATGGCAGAAAACGCAAAATTTGCCGAAATTTGCCGTCAACATAATATAAAATTTATCGGACCAACTCCTGAAGCAATGAATGCAATGGGGGATAAAGCAACTGCAAGAAAAACGATGGTTGCAAACAATGTTCCGGTTACTCCGGGGACTGATTTAATAGAAAATGTTGAAGATGCTAAGAAATTTGCCCAAAAAGTTGGTTATCCGATTATCATAAAAGCTACGGCTGGTGGTGGTGGGAAAGGTATGAGAATTGTCAAAAGTGATGATGAAATGGAAGATATGATGACTATGTGCCGAACAGAAGCCAAAAATGCTTTCGGTAACGACAAAGTTTATTTGGAAAAATATCTTGAAAACCCTCGTCATATAGAAGTTCAAATTATAGGCGACAGTTTCGGCAATGTTGTCCACTTGGGAGAAAGAGATTGCTCAATTCAACGTCGACACCAAAAACTTTTAGAAGAAGCACCTTCTCCCGCAATTGATGAAAAAACAAGAAAAGAAATGGGTGAAGCCGCTGTCAGAGCAGGTAAAGCTATAAATTATGAAGGTGCAGGAACTATTGAATTTCTTCTTGATAATGACGGAAAATGGTATTTTATGGAAATGAATACCCGTATTCAAGTTGAACACTGTGTTACAGAAATGATTTCAAACGTAGATTTAGTTAAAGAACAAATAAGAGTTGCAGCAGGAGAAAAGCTTTCAGTAACGCAAAAAGAAGCTGTTTTAAGAGGTCATGCAATTGAATGCCGTATAAATGCTGAAAATCCTGCAAAAGATTTTATGCCCAATCCCGGAAAGATTGAAGGATATGTTACCCCCGGAGGTTTTGGCGTAAGGGTGGATTCTCATTGCTATCAAGGCTATTTTATTCCACCTTATTACGATTCTATGATTGCAAAAGTTATCACTTGGGGTCGGGACAGAAATTCTGCAAGAAGACGTATGTATCGAGCATTAAAAGAATTTGTCGTTACAGGTGTGGAAACAACTATTCCGTTCCATCAAGAAGTTGTGGAAGACGAAGTCTTTATTAAAGGCGACTTTAACACAAGCTTTGTTGAAGATTTTTATAAAAGAAGAGGCAAGTAAAAAAGCCATTAACGATACGCTAAGCAATGAAAAGTAATATTACTTTCGGTCAAACAATGTCCTTTGATAATATTTTCCATCGCTTGTTGGAATTATATATTTATCTTTTTTCAACTTATTATTTATAAAAAGCCTAAAACGTTTACTTTCAGAAACTTCCAGCCAATCAGATTGCGTCCTTAAAAAATTCGAAATCGGATAAATTTTTGTTACAATTATCGCATCAGGAACTCCCTGATTAAAAATTTCATTCCAATTGTTCTCTGCAAGCATAAATTGTTTCAATAACGGTATCATAAAATCAAAATATACAACCTCATATCTTCCGTCCATAAATACCAAAAAATCAGGATAAAGCTTATATGAGATATAACTTCCCAACCCCATATCCGACAATATTTTCCCTTTAAATCCATTGATTTTCAAAAATTCAACTTCCTTAACCGGATAATAATCCAAATTCACTTTATTTATAAAATTTTTCGCATATAAGGAGCTTAAAAATAAAGTAAAAACTGCAATCCAAATTATACTCTCTTTTAAATAAACAATTGTCTTTACAATAATCGCCGATTTAATGCCCAAAACTTTTCTGACATTAACCATAAATTTATTAAACAATGTATAAAAATCATCATAACAAAAAACGGTTGCGACGATTACAAAGAAAGGCAATAATTTTATACTTTTAATAGCCAGACAAAATGTAACCAAGAGAAATAAAAATTTAGTTTTATCAAATTTCTTCAAAGAAATATTCATTGAAACTTTAAAAAATTCAACAAATAAAATACCTAATGCAAAAAATTTAAACTTAAGATATCTCAAAAAATTTCCTTTAGAAATAAGGCTTCGCCATTCCACGACATAAGTTCTATCCATAGTATTAGCCTTAAATAAAAATCCTAAATATTCAAACCCATAAGGATTTATAGGCAAAACCAATATCGTTGATAAAAAAGTTATAAGATATTTTCTGACAGACCGACCTTCAAGCAATTCCCCGATAACATAAAGAAAAATTAAACCAATTCCTGAAATACAGCCGCCATGAAGGTTATTCCAAATTATCATTAAAAGAGGCAATGCAATGAGTGGTTTTGCCTTGTTTTTAAGTCTGCAATATTCCAAAACATATAAAAATAAAGCAAAAAATAAAAACGTAATTATTTGAGCTCTTATAGTAGTTTCAAACGCTGTATTCATAGCATGAAATGCCAAAAAATAAAATATAAAATTAAAAGGCGTTGTTGATTTAACCCCTCTTAATTCAACTGTTTTCGAAATTACAAAAAACATTGTAAATATAATGAACGATTGCAAAACAATTAAACCGACACTTGAAAAATGTTTTAAGACCCAATAAAAAATAACTCCGCAACCCCATTCATGGTCAAACCAAGTGTGCGTTGGAGTGTATGAAAGAAAATCTTGCATCGGCACAGAAAGATTTGTTAAAATATATTCGCCCAAATTTAATCTCGCCCACAAATCAAAATCATAAATCGTAAAATTCAAATTATAAGCAAGAACAAAAATAAAAAATAGCAGAAAAAATAAAAACTTTTTCATTAAATTCCAATTTTTCATTAAATTCCAAGCCCCGCACATAAATTAACAGATTGTCCCGTTAAACCTTTTGCATCTTCCGATATCAAATATTTTATAAAACCTGCAATTTCATTAGGTGAAATAAATCTTTTTTGCGGAATCATATCTAAGGTTTCCGAAACCGAAAAATCACTTTCTTCAACTGATTTAAGCCCAAATTCTGTATCGACCCACCCCGGATTTATCGTATTTACAGTAATTCCAAATTCTGCAAGTTCCAAGCCCAATGATTTTGAAATACCCATCAAACCTGCCTTTGTACCTGAATAAATACTTGCACCGGCTTCACCCATAGAACCGCTTATTGAGCCTATATTGATAATTCGACCCCATTTATTGTTTTTCATATTTGGGACAACCGCACACATAAGATATAATGCTGCAACAAAATTAACCTTCGTCAATCCCATAATCTCGTTATATTCAATGTTTTCAGCCTTTTTATAAATATATTCGCCTGCATTATTTATCAAAATATCAATTTTCTTATCATTAATAAAATTTTTAAGTGCATGCAAATCGTCCTGTTTTTTTAAATCAGCAACAAAATATCCGCAAGATTTGATTTTCCTCAATTCTTCCTCATTTCTTGCCGTAAGAAAAGTGTTATACCCGCATTTATACAATTCTTCTGCAATAACTTTTCCGATACCCTTTGATGCTCCCGTAATTAAAACATTCTTCATTAGTATTTTCTCTCTATATATGAATTTAAAATTTCCTGCACAATTTTCATAACTATTTTTTGTTGTATAACCTTTGGAAACATTTTGATTATTTCAAATGATGTAAATAAATCAATATTATTATCATACCACCTTTTGCAATCATAATTATAACTTTTCGTAATTTCATTAAGAACTTTATCCGTATCTAAATTAAAATCCTCAATTAATAATTGCAAAATATTCTGTGCAATAACTTTTTTATTATCCTCACTTAATTTTTCAATAAAAGCAAAAACTTGTGCCAAATCAGGATTTTTATCATACCATCTAACCATATTACCTCACAAAACAGCTCTTATAGCCTCTATCATACTACTTTCATCTGCAATATTTTCTCCGGCAATGTCAAACGCCGTTCCATGAGAAGGCGAAGTTCTTATTGCATCAAGCCCTATCGTCATATTTACTGTTTTATCAAATGCAACAGCCTTTATCGGGATAAGTCCCTGATCATGATACATCGCAATATAACAGTCATAAGGCGTTTTTTTATTATTTAAATAAGCTCGACTTGCCGATACAAATAATGTGTCCGCAGGTTTTGGATATGTAATATCAATCCCAATTTTTCTTAAATCATCAACCGCAGGAATTATTATATTAATTTCCTCATTTCCTAATATTCCATTTTCGCCACTATGTGGATTTAATCCGCATAATGCAAATTTGGGGCTTTTTTGCCCAAGCTTTTGGGCAAAAAAGCCCCTTAAATTAACAATCTTCTTTATTATTTCATCTTTATTTACTGAAACATCTTTTAATGCTACATGCCTCGTCAACAACAAAACCCTAAAATCATTTGCAACAAAAAGCATTTCCGCTTTTTGTCCATCATGTGCCAAAAAATTTTCTAAAATTTCAGTCTGTCCGCTGAATTTATGCCCCGCAAGATGTAAGCATTCCTTTGATACAGGTGCCGTTACAATCGCTGAATATTTACCCTCTTTAACTCCATTACATGCCCTTTGTAAACATTTAAAGGCGAAATCTCCGCTTTCAGCGGAGATTTCGCCTTCTTGCAATTTATCCATATCAAAATCGACGTTTTCAATCTCATAATTATTTTTCAATTTTCCATAATTATTTAAAACATCTTTATTTGAAATAATAACGATATTATCACTGTCTAAATTCAGCGAATTAAGAGCCTTAATCGTAATTTCAGCACCAATTCCATTCACATCACCTGTTGTAATCGCAATTTTTTTATTCATGATTCTCAAAATATTTTAAAATATCAATTAAAGTATTGGAATTACCTAAATTACCTGATTTTGTAACAATCCATTGTGCTTTTGAATCCAACGATAAGGCAATAGCAGGAGCAACTTCTGCAATAAGCTGAAGTTGTGTAGAATTAATAGCATTACAACACTTATAAGAAGTTTCCCCACCCAAAGTTATCAAAATTAAATCTTTCTTTGCAACAACAGATTTTGTAACCTCTGCTAAAAAATCCGTTATCTTCTCGGCAAGAGTTGTTTTTGTAAGCCCTGAATTCAAGCAATCATCGGAAAAACCGTCAAATTCTTCCAATAATTTCGACGTATGAAGTACGACTACATTATTTTTACCTAAATTTGAAACAATTCGCTCAACCAATTCTTCAGAAACACCATCCAAAATATTTTGCAAAGTAAGACTTATAAAATAAGTATTTTCAAATTCATCTGATTTTTCAAGTTTTTCTATCTGCGAAGCAGTCAAATTAGTAGCACTACCTGAAACAACAAATTTCGGAAGTTCAGGAATTGTAACCGCTACATGTTGAGCTTCATTTTCAGGCAACCAAATATTTCCTAAAACTTGAGCAGTAGCAGCTGTTCCTGCAAGCAAAACTTTATTTGAAGATTTATTCGTCGCAAGCACAATTTGCTCTATATCAGTAATAGAAGTTGCATCAAGAACAATAAGCTTCTTCCCTTGTTCAACAAGTTCATTCAATGATTTCAAAATCGGCCCCGCACCTTTTATTACCGTTTTAAGCTCAATTTGTCCGATTAAATTTGAATTTTCTACTAATTGAGTTTCCAAAATATCAGGAATATAAGAATCTAAAATCGGAGAATGCGGATCACGTGCCATTTCTGTTCTTTCAATCGGAATTCCCTTTAAAATCTGATATCCGCCAACTGTAATTCGCCCTTCTGCAGGAAACGCCGGAATTATAACCGCACAATCACATTCCAAAATTTGCATCATCGCAATTGTTTCTATCGCAATATTTCCACGTAACGTAGAATCTATTTTTTTATAAAAATATTCTAAATTCAACTTTTCAACAAGCATTTGAGTAGCATCTTTAACTTTTTCATAAGCTTCTTCATACCCTACATTTCTTGTTTCAGTCGAAATAGCCCAAGTTTGAGTACTCGAAATTTTTTCGGGAGAAAAATCTTTACAGCCTAAAAGAATTTTGGTATTAGAACCTCTTAAATTGAACTGCAATGCCGTATCATTTGCACCTGTCAAATCATCGGCAACAATCCCGATTAAATTTGATATTATCACGCTTCTTCCCTTTTTGAGCCCAATAATCTTACATTATTTGCAATAACAGTATACCACTCTTTATCGTTTCCAGACGCATCTTTATACTTATTACAAGAAATTCTTCCGTCAACAACTACAAGCCTACCCTTTTTTACGTATTCACCAGCAAATTCAGCCTGTTTATCCCAAACATCTATATTAAACCAATCCGTAACTTCTGATTTTGTCTTGGAATCCCAACGATTTACAGCTAATGAAAACGTTGTCTTAACTTTTCCTGATTCAAAATATTTTATATCGGAATCTTGACCTGCTCTACCTACTACTACTACTGAATTCATAAAACACCTCTTCTATATTCTTTTGCAATTCTAATACAAAAATATAATATTAACCACATTTTATTAAGTTAAATAAATGATGGACTTTTTAGAAAATATCATTATACTAATATTGAAAACAATGGAAGGAATGTGTTATGAGTAAAAGATTAAACGGAAGTTCTTTATTTACAGGTATATTGTCAGGAGTTAACGGGACGTACTCCCAATTAGCAAATATCGCCACAGATGGAAAAGTTACAGCTGAAACATTTACTGATTTATCGGGAAATTCTTTTAATTCATACCTGAATTCAGGCATGGTTAGTTATTTACAAAATAATTTTGCATCAATAGACAACAACTCTGACGGAATTATGTCCGCTCAAGAAGTCAGCACAATCATGTCAAATATGTACAAATCAGGTTTTTCAATGGAACAACTTACTCAACTCGGAACTCAATC
>CAYYAL010000009.1:10628-15557 GCA_964469445.1 uncultured Muribaculaceae bacterium | reverse complement strand
CAATAATGAGCTGTTGCATAACTAAAATCAGCACCTGATAAAATAGCTTCTGATAAATCGCACTCTAAAAGCGTTGAACGTGTAAATAATACTGCCGTCAAATCTGTATTATTAAATTTCACATTAGTTAAATGGGCATCTGCAAAAGAACTTGAATTCAAATCTGCATTTGTAAAATCTGCATTTTCAATCTTTGCATAAGAAAAATCGACTTCACCTAAATCGACTTCCTCTTGCGACTTCATATATTCATTAAATTTTTCCACATCATTTTGTACTAATTCTACAAGTTCTTCTTTACTAAGAGCCATTTATTATCCTTTCCTACTTTTCTATTAACTTTAACTGTATAGCTAACAATGTTGCCTGTGTCCTATTTTTAACTTTTAATTTCTTAAAAATACTGTTCAAATGTGTTTTTACGGTAACACTTCTTACAAACATTTTATCAGCGATTTCCTCATTACTTGCCCCTTTTGCGGCATAAGATAAAACTTCGACTTCCTTCGGTGTCAAAGGCGTAATTGGTTCATCTGTCGCAAAATCAATATTTATATTCATATCATCTGTTTTTTTATTCCAATTAGTTCTTCTCAAAACAGCTTCTATTCTTGCCAATAAATTCGGTAAAATAAACGGTTTTGTAATATAGTCATCTGCTCCGATTTTTAATCCTGATACAATTTTTTGGTCTTCATTTACCGCTGAAAGCATTATTACAGGAATTGTTTCTGTATCAGATTGATTTCTAATTGCTTTCAATGTTTCCCAACCATTCATATTCGGCATCATCACATCTAAAAGAATTAAATCAAACTTTTCTTTTTTCCCCAATAATTTCAAAGCTTGAAGCCCGTCTGTAACCGCAACTACATCATACCCATACATCGGAAGTGCATCTTTTAAATACTTTGGATTATCATCTACTATTAAAATTCTTGCTATATCTGACATTTTTATTTTCCTTTAAACAATATTATCTTTAAGAGCTTTCAATGCCGCTTGCAATCTATCATCTACGCCCAATTTTTGTAAAATATTTGCGACATGAGCCTTTGTTGTATTAATACTAACTCCAAGTTCTTTTGCTATTTGATTATTACTGCAACCTTCAGTTATCAATTTCAATATCTGTTCTTCTCTTGAAGTTAAATTATAATCTTTTTTGCTCTTATTATCAACCTCTATGCTTCCGTTTGCAACCGCTGACAATACAACATGTGCAACATTCGGGTCAAACCATGATGCTCCTTCCATAACAGATTCAACAACTTCTGTTAATCTTTGAGGATTAATTTCTTTTGAACAATAAGCATTTGCTCCGGCTTTTAAGCTGTCTAAAACTTCTTTTTCATCATTATGTGAAGTTAATACAACTATTTTTATTTCTTTATTAAAACTTCTTATTTTTTTAGTTGCCTCTATTCCGTTAATTTCAGGTAAACCTAAATCCATTAATACCAAATCTATCTTATTATTTTTCAAAATATCATAAGCCATTTGAGCATGCGGTGCTTCATAAATATTTTTTACAAAATCCACACCTGCAAATGATGTTTTTAAGCCAAATCTGGTTAATTGATGATCTTCAACTATTAAAATATTTTTCTTTTTCATTTAATTTCTCTATCTATGGGCTGTTTTTCTTCCATATTTGAATTTATTTTATCATAATATTTAAAATCATTTTGGTCAATATATAAAGCATTTGTTAAATATTCATGTTCTCTTACCGGTTCCAGTATAGCTAATTTCACCCATGCAGGTTTAAATTTATTATTTATTGACAATGATTTCTTAATATAATTTTTATTATTATCTTTTACACCTAAGTAATAATAAGCTTCATAAGGATTTAAATTTAACTTCAATAATTTCAAGTAAATTTCATCTGATTTTTCAAGCTTTCCGAGCTTTGAATAAGTCTCTGCAACTTTCAATAAAGCTTCTTGTGATTTTTGAGAATATTTCGAATATTTTTTGTAAGAAACCAATGCTTGCTTATATGAACCTTCTAAACTTCTGATATCACCTTGAGCCTTTAAGGCTATAGGATTTTTATCATTTATTTTCAAAGCTTTTTTTAAAGTCGTCTTGGCCTTATCCAAATCTTTTGTATCCACATAAATTTGTGCTAATAAAGCATAAATATTCCCTTTATATTTTTCTTTGGCAGAAACCGTCAATAATATTTTAGTAGCCTTTAAATATTCTTTTTTTAAGTAATAATGCCTTGCTAAATGATAATCTCTATCCCATTGTTTTAACGAAGTTCTGCTTAAAATATATTCTTCCGTAATTAAAATTTCCTCTTCCAACCCGTAATAATAATATTTATTCCGTTTTAAATTTGAGATAACTTTTAAAGCATCGTCGGGTCTTTCGGTAGAAGCCAAAATCTTTGCTTTTAAAATTTGATAATTGATATTTTTAGGATTTTGAATTAAAGCTAAATCAATGTATTGGCGGGCTTGCATCATATAATTCATTTTGTAATACCCTCTGGCTAAAACATAATTTGCAAAATCACTTTTTGAAACCAACTCACGATTTTTCAACAATTCATTAACCGCGACATTACCTTTATTGTTGAAATTTATATCAGAAAAAAATTCTGCCAAACGAATTTCTTCTTCTCTTGTTACTTTTCTATTTGGAAAACAATATTCTTTCATTTCTTCAATATAATTTCCATAAATTTCTTTATCAGAAACCTTATTCATAACGCTGTCTGCAAGATTAAAATACCCAAAATCACGCATTTTTTCAGCTAATATCATATATGCGAAATCATTTACCGGTATTGATTTTGAAATTTCCTCAAAATCAGAATAAGATGCAACAATATTTGATTGATAAAACTTTTCAACAGCTTCATTTAAAACAGCTTGTGCGAAAACGCCTTGCCCCAAGAAAAATACCAAACAAAAAAGCAATGAAATTCGTTTAAACATATATATATTATTACTCCTTCGTTGTTACGTAATAATGATTAACTAAATCAACAAGCCTTTTTTCATCATCTTCATCTGAATTATTTTTAGAAAAAGTATAATAATCCTTTAATGAATATTTGGAAAGCAATGCCTCATGAGCTTTATCCAAAATTAAATGATTTTCTGTTAAAAAAACCTTTATTATTTCAATTACAGGAATTAACAAAAAGCAATCTACGACAGTCTTATCAAAATGCGTGCCGGAATCTGATATCAATATATCTATAACTTTTAACAAAGGCATCTTATCACGATAATGTCTTCTTGATGTAATTGCATCAAACACATCGGATACAGCCAAAATTCTTCCGCCGAAAGGAATTTCTTCGCCTTTTAATTTTCTGTAATAACCTGTTCCGTCATACTTTTCATGATGAGAACAAGCTATTTCTGTAACCAATTTAAAATCATCATTTTCATGAATTTTATTCAAAATATTATGAGTAATTTCAACGTGTTCTTGAATATGTGCGTATTCTTCAGGTGTCAATTTGCCTTCTTTTTGTAAAACACTATCTCTTATTCCTATCTTACCTATATCATGCAAAGTAGCTGCCTGCTTAATTATAACGACTTCTCGTTCGGATAACTTAAAAGCTTTTGCAATAATTTCCGAATACAATCTAACTCGTATTGTATGCCCTGCCGTAATCTTATCTCTGGCATCAATTGAAGTTGCTAACGTGTCAATAAAGCTTTCAAACATTGCCTTTTGCTCTGCAATCATTTCTTTTTGTTTTTTAAATAATTGAGCATTTTCTATTGCAATTCCTGCTGAAGAACCTATCGCTAATAATAAATCTTCATCATTGTCGGTAAATGTACCGTCAACTTTGTTTAAAATTTGAAAAACTCCGATTATTTCTTGATTTAAGTTTTTAATTGGCATACATAAAATTGTCTTTGTATGATAACCGGTTTGTAAATCAATTTCTTTATTAAACCTACTGTCTTTGTATGCATCTGTTATATTTATCTTCTCGCCGGTTTTTGCCACATGACCCGCTAAACCTTTATCCGCAGAAAATCTTATTTCTTGACTGTCTAATCCTTGTGCTACTTTTGACCATAATTCATTTTTTTCTTTATCGTAAATAAAAACACTGCATCTATCCGCAACAAGTGCCGTTTTTGTTTCATCAGCTATTACATTTAACAATGTATCTATATCCATTTGGGCTGATACTGCTTGACCTATCTTTAATAACGAAATCAACGGATCCCTTTTTTGAGGAATACTTAATACAAATTTTGTTTGAATTTCTTTTATTTTACTATTCAAAAATTCTAAAATAGCATACTTATCTTCTTGTAAAGTATAACCCTTTGCATTTTTAAAATGAATTAAAGCTAAATCTGTATTTCCTTCTTCAAAATAAATACTTGCAAACCCTATTTCATTAAATATTTTTGCGGTAATATCTTTTGTAAAATTTGCTAAATATTTTCCGTCATTTAATAAGGTTAATGCCTTAAAATAATTCTTTTTATCATTGAAATATTCCATAACACCTCTAAATGAAAGCACTATTGAAATATTTTCCTTATCTTTCTTTTCCAAGAAAAAATCATAAGCATCTTCAACTAAGACCTGACACTCTTTATACTGTTTTTCTGAAAACAATTTTAAAACCTTAATAATAATATCTTCCAACTTTGACAAACCTTTACATTCTTTACTTTATTTTCCAATAATTATACAATAATTATCGGGTTAAGTAAAATAATTTAAGAAATTTAAAATGAAAAAGATATCAATATTAATACCTGTGTATAACGAAGTTAAAACGCTTAAAGATGTTTTAACAAAAATTGAAGAAACAAATTTTTGCAATCTGGAAAAAGAAATTATCCTGATAGATGACGCATCGACAGATGGTTCTTCTGACATTTTAAAAACACTTGAAACAAAATATAAAATACTTTATCACTC
>CAYYAL010000009.1:9160-10528 GCA_964469445.1 uncultured Muribaculaceae bacterium | reverse complement strand
ACTATTACAGATATGGAAACTTGTTATAAAGCGTTCAAAGCCAGTTTTATAAAAGATATTGAAATTAAATCTAACAGATTTGATTTTGAACCTGAAATTACGGCAAAAATTCTTAAAAAACACGCAAGACTTTATGAATTACCGATTTCTTACTACGGAAGAGAATATCAAGACGGTAAAAAAATAACGTGGAAAGATGGATTTTTTGCACTTAAAGCATTGATAAAATTCAGATTTGTTGATTAATCAGCCCTATTTAAGGAAAATGTTTGCATGAAAAACCCTGCGTAGACATGGCTTGCAGGCGAAGTGGGTTTTGAGTGTGAATATTTTCCTTAAATATAAAATATTTAAAGAAAATACTATACGATATGTATTAGCTGGATTAATACATTTTTATTATTTTAATGCCTCAATTGCCTTAACTTCTTCTTCAGAAAGCTTAACAGCTCCACCCAAAATTTGGGCATTAATCACTGTTTGAGCATAAACTTCTGCAAGTTCTAACTTTTCAAAAGTAGCATGCAAATCCTTATCTGCAACGACAAATCCATGATTTGCCATTAAAACAGCATTATAATTATCAAAATATTTTGCCGTTTCTTGTGCAAGCTCTACTGATGATGGCAACTTATAATCTGCAACAGGAATTTTTCCGAAATAATAAACTATTTCCGCCATAAAAGCTTCGTCCAAAGCTCTTCTTGCAGCAGCGAATGCCGATAAATAAGGCGAATGAACATGCATAATTGCATTTATATCAGGTCTTTTATTATAAATTTGAATATGCATCAATTTTTCACTTGAAGGCTTTTTTCCTTTTTCCAAAGAATTTCCTTCAAAATCAATCGCAACAAGTTCTTTTTTTGTAAGCCTTTCAACAGCACTACCTGAAGTCGTTATAATAATTTTATCCTTTAATCTTACCGATAAATTTCCGGAAATTCCGGGTGATAAATTTTTTTCTCCGATAAGTTTTCCATAATCTAAAATTTTATTTTTAATTCTGTTCATTTATAAATTCTCATCTGTTTCAATATTAATAACTTCGGCTTTTTCCAAAGGTTTCAAATCCGGTTCTTTTTCAAATAAATAATCATCGCTTGTGTCAGATTTTAAATTTTCAGGATTTTTTATTGTCATTTTTTCATACTTTATTTCCGAACCCTTAGCATCTAAATTCATTGCCATAGTAATGAAAGATTGTTGCCTGATTGTGTCATAACCTATGTTTATTTTAAAATCGTCAGGTCCAAATGCAAAGAAGAAGGAATTTTCCTGCATCATTTTTCCATTCGGTGTATCGTTTGTAAGTGCAAATGTTCCAAACCAAGAAATAACGAGATATTTATGAACTCTTAAAGATTC
>CAYYAL010000009.1:7611-9060 GCA_964469445.1 uncultured Muribaculaceae bacterium | reverse complement strand
ATAAAGAGTTTGATACAAATCTAACATATAACGAAATCTGGAAGTTCCTATCCCGCTTGAAGCAATAAATGTTTCGTTTCCATCACCGTAACCTTGAACATAACCTGCTGAAATTCTATTATTAACATATAATTCACGTTTTTTACCCAAAAAATCATTAACATAATCTTTTTTG
Source organism: uncultured Muribaculaceae bacterium (assembly GCA_964469445.1). GTDB lineage: Bacteria > Cyanobacteriota > Vampirovibrionia > Gastranaerophilales > Gastranaerophilaceae > CAYYAL01. The sequence continues at coordinate 8,885 of CAYYAL010000009.1, read as the reverse complement.
TCGAAAATTAATTCTGCGGAATATCTCGGCATTCTAAATCCCAAAAAACCTTCGTCCATAAACCTATTTGCACCATATTGGAACACCAAATTATCGTCTAACTTCTGCCTTCCGTAAAACATAAGCATATTTTCTGCCGTACCGTATGCAATATCCGTTCTATTTGTAGCACTTCTGAATTTTGCAATTCCACCGAAGCCGAATTTTCCGGAATTAAAGTTTAATATCGGAATTAATTTTAAAATTGAACCGTGCGGAGTATCGAAAACAAAACCGGGTCCTAAATATGCACCTAAATTTGTTGTCGTCCCAAGTTCAGGATAATTGGCTTCAACATAATCTTTTTCCTTATTCATATGTAAAGTAATAGATGGCCAAGTTCCGATTTTTTTACCCTTATGCATGACATCTATACCTTTTAAAGTAACCGTATCATGCCCGTCTTTTGCATTTAATATCAATTCTTTTGTTTTAATTTTAAATTTACGTCCGACAGGTTCATCTTTTGACAAATAAGAACGGTCATCTTCATTTATAAACATTCTTGATAAATCAGGTCCAAACATTTCAGAATTAAGATTTATCATTGTTTTTCCGGTTAATTGGGCTTTTCCCTGTTCCTGAATGATTTTATCACCATACATATATCCTTTTTTTGAAATAATTTTTAATTGATAAAGATCCGATACAGGATTATTGATAAATGAATTTTCTTCATTCATATCTATTTTTAAATAATCACCGTCAATTTCGCCTGTACTCTTAATAATACGAACATTTTCAAAAGCTTTTATAATATTTGCGTCTTGATTATAAACTATTCTGTCAGCCTTGACGGTAACTTCGTTTTCAGGAAAATATACAGAAACATTTCCGTTTGCTTCAATTTCACGCCTATCAGCAAAATATTCCATTTCCTCACAATTCAAAATAATTTGATTTTTTTCTTCCGGCAAAAGTTCGACTTTTTCTTCTTTAGCAACTTTTGGGTCGGATTTATGTTTTTGCCAATAATGATATTTCATTCTTAAACGCTTAATAGGAGCCAATGTTCCAGAACTTTTATTATAATTACCCAATAAATCATCTTTTTCATTTTTTTGTTTTTCAAGCAATTCGTCTTCTAACTGTTCTTGCGTCGGAGGTTCATAAGGCTTAAAATATTTTTCAAACATTTCAATTGTACCGTTGTCATATGCGGAAGTTTCCACTACGGCATTTGCCGAATTAACAGTAAATAAAAACATTATTAAAACTATTATTAAATTTATTTT
>CAYYAL010000009.1:5698-7511 GCA_964469445.1 uncultured Muribaculaceae bacterium | reverse complement strand
CCATACCAGCCTGTAAATATTACTTTACCAGAATTTGATGCTCTGATACTACCTCTAAATGGACCACCTATATCAACTCCTGAATGGAAACTTCTTGAATTGAATATAGGGTGAGTTCGCCAACCGAAAGGTGAAGTTATTCTGCCTGATATCGGTTTTATAAACCCTGAAGTAACTATAACATTGTTATCATGAACCGTTCTGCTAATCATGTTTTGAATGCTTGCAGATTGACTAGCCAACTCTCTTTCAGCTCTCTCATAAGCATGTCTGTCGGTTCTTAACCTATGAATCATATTTTCATTTCTGTAAATGGCAGTTTTAATATATTTTTGTTGCCTATCCATAGATTTTATTTCATGTGCAATTAACTTTTTTTGTTGCTCAATATTATATTTAATGCGGGCAACTTCCTGAGCCTTTATTCTTGCATAAATTACTCTTTTATAATCTTGTTTTATTACAAGACCTTCGTAATATAATCTGTCAAAAAAATCGTTGAAATCTTGTGCAGTGAGCAGTAATTCAAAAAATCCCTTTCGCTGTTTTTTAAAAATTTGTCTTATACGATTTTTCATTTGATAATTATTTCTTGAATAATCTTGCATCGCAGTAGACAAATCGGATTCCAATGAAGATAATTTTGTTTGTGCATCTGTATATTTATCTTTTGATTGTGCCAAATTTACTTGCGTATTTTCTAATCTTAATTGATTTTTTTGTAATTTATTTCGCTCAACAGATTCCAACCATTTTAACTTATTAATTTTTTCTCTGGTTTCTTTCTTTTTCCGTTGTAACATAGCTTCTGCAGCATGATTTTTAGTACTTGAAGTATTTTCAGCAAAACAAACTTCCACGCAACAAAAAACTGTTGCAAAAAGCACTGATATTGTTATTAAATTTTTTATATGATTGTTTTTCACTTATTTCCTATTTTATTAATAATGGTAACATCATTAGACCGAAAGTCCATGCAATAAAAGATACGGCAATAATTCCGACTATTATTTTTTGATGTTTTCTGAAAAATTCCATTTACTCTTCCCCTTTTTCAATCCCTTTATTATCAACTCCATTTTACTATTAAAAAAGTCCGAGTGCAAATAGTTACATTCGCATTTAAAATCAAAAGCAAAATGCACCCGTATTTTACCTGAAAACCATGTCCTGACATGGTTTTCAGGCATTTTATTAAGTTTTGTAAAGTATCACAAAAAGCCATTTGATAATACTTTACAGATTTTATAAAAATAGAGTATATACTTTTTGGCAATTTTTTATATACTTTTTACTTTATTTATATATACAAAATAAAAAGAGAGATATTAGAAGATGGATGCCTTACATAACATCAATAATAATAGAATGATGCTGAATGGAATTACTGATTTCAGGAGCTACAATACAGGTAACGCTGTCGGCTCTACAAGAAACACTCCTTCTGTATATCAAAATAATCTTGGCATGTTAAACAGCGGAACTGCTTCATATAATGATATGATGTTATCACAATTATTAAGCGGTGGCTTTGCATCAGGAACAACGAGTTCTCAATCAAATAAAACGAGTGCTTTGGAAATATTTGCAACTGTAATGACAGGAATAGCCTCTTTGGCTGCTGTTGTATTACCATTTATAAACTTCGGAGGAAAATCTGGCGGAGCAGGTAAAGGCGATAAAGCAGTTAAAGAACTCAAAGACCCTGGATATACAGTGCCTTCAGATATACCTAACAGCAAAAGAGGAATTAATAAAGAATTAAAACAAATAGACGAACAAATAGCATTTAATAATCAAAAAAATAATGCAA
>CAYYAL010000009.1:0-5598 GCA_964469445.1 uncultured Muribaculaceae bacterium | reverse complement strand
AAAAAAAAGAGGCATTCGCCTCTATTGGAATTAAGAATAGCTGGAAGTATGAAAAAGATTTAATTGTATTAAACCAGATGCAAGTAGGTTAAGCAACTAGCTGACTGTTTAATCTTTTATTGCTCAATTGTCTACTCCGTTTGTATGATATCGTTTAAAAATTTTAAAGAAATCTTCTAAAATTACGACAAATTATATGTGAAAACCGAAAACGGTTTTCCTCCTCCCCAAGTCTAGTAGCCGCCTTTGATAAAAAGACGGCCTTTTTTTATCTGATTATTTTATTAATCACATTTTTTCTTGCCATCCCATGCTAAATCAGTGCATTTTAAATAATCACGGTTTTCGTTTTCAATAACCCATGCTGCACAACTACTTCCTAAAGAACCGGGTGCGGTCGTCGCCAAGCAATCATTTGCGAAACCGATTGTTGAACGCCCACCTTTTGGAACAACTCCTGTTTTCATAATATCAAAGAAAAAAATATCATATCCCAGTCTGTTTGGAGGCTGATTTCCATTTAAATCAACAGCTATATCTCCGCACCAACCTGAAGATTCACAAGTTCCCCTTGTATAAAATTTAACACCTGTTCCATCAATCAATCTTGCATAATAATTCTGATGAAAACTAACTCCTACACCTTGTTTTGCTATTACAAGTCTTGCCCAACAAGGAATATTTGATGAGCTTGATGCTTCTGAACAAACTGCGATTGTTTTTAAATATTTTGAAAAATATTCAAACAAAAGCCTGCTGCTTTCAGTTTGATTAGCACCTGAAAAACTCCAATCTTGAGCGTTTCCTTCTTCTATTTTTATCATGTCATAGGCATTTGTTAAAATTGAATAATTTTTTTTAAGTTTTACAACCATTTCCTTATCTACAAAATCTTGATACAAAACAGGTATAGTAAATTCGGCAACTATTCCAATTATCCCCAAAACAATAACTACTTCCGCCAATGTAAAAGCAAATTTTCTTATTTTATCGCAAATTAAACAATACATTTTTATATTATAAACTAAGAATATTATTCTAGCAATTAATTTAGCTATCCAATAATCTTTCTGTTTCCAAAATCTTTAACAAAATTAAATCTGCTTGTTCTTTAAACCAAGTTACAAATAATTTTAATTCTTGTTGAAAACTATAAGCTCCGGGCCATACAAAATTTTGATACATAAATCATCTCCTTCTTACAAAGAAATTATCGGCATTAATACAAATTTACTTTATAATTTTTAAAGGAATTTTAACAAAGATTTACAATTATTTATAAATTTTATTTCCGACTTGAACTGAATTTACATACATAACTTCGCAAGAATAAGCACCTTGATCTAAGCGACTTAAACTCGTATTTATTCCCCAATTGTTTCCTTGAACATTGACCAAATAGCCGTTTAATCTAACCGGCTCATATTTTTTAACCTTCATTAATATTGCAAAAATATTGTCATCAGCAGGAATTACATGCGTATGAGAAAAAAGAGAAGAAATTTCATCAAAGGTAAACCCTTCAGGCATTGCCCCTTTGGGAATAACTTTCAACCATCTTCCTTTAACCGCCTTATCCGAATAAAATAAAAAGTTTTTATCTAAAAATTCTATATCCGCAATTTTTCCCCAAACAAGCCCGATATCAATCGTCGAAATCTCGTCAAATTCATTTTTCCATAAACCGTCAAAATCAGAATTTTTTACTACCATCATGCCTGATATTGAATAATTTGCAACAGGAATTATTTTTACATTTTTATGATCTTCAATTTTTATTTTGGGAAAAGGTTCGGTTAATTCAGTCTGTAACGGTGGCTCATTCAAATTTATCGGAATTTTTGAAAATGTCTTATAAACAGGTCTTCCGTATTTCAAATTAAATCCGACCGCTTCTTCAATAGGTTGCCAAAAAATAAAACACAAAAAGCTTATCAATAAAATAAGTTTTAAATAATGTTTTATATAATAGACCTTTTCCAGATATCTAAGCTCTTTGGCTTTTTCTTCAAGCTGTTTTGCAGTATACTCCATAGATTCAATTTTACCACATTTTTCTAAATCGGTAAAATATATTATTAATTTTCATCAATAACAGTAGTAAGGAGTTCGCCGTAACTGTCAAAACTTCCGTTCGTTTCTTCTATCACATATTTTATTTCAGGATCTTTTTCAAGTTCCGCCTCAACTCTTTCCCAAGCCAAATCATATTCCTTAAATTTTCCTAAAAGCTTTTTTGAATTAAATCCCTTTTCATCTTTAATATAAGCGTAATACATAAAATATCTCCTATACCTTCAATCTAATTATATCACTTACAATTTTTTTTCAAAGATTTACATTAAGTCTTTGGAGTGAAAAATCTATATGTGAATGCAATATTTTCTTTATCTTTTTAACTTCATCTGCTGTATATTTATTATGATTAACGCCTCGACTGGTTCCGATAAGTTTAAAGGACAATATTTGTCCGATAATTGAACAGATTTCAAAAACAATCTTATCCTCATCAGGATTGCTTGAAGTAATTGATGCAAGTATTGTTCTTAATGCCTTATATAAAATTTGACTTTTTTCTCTATAAATAGCTCCGAATTTTGAGTTTGAAACCGTTTGCTCCTTTATCATAAGAATTATGAAATTATCAGGAACATTTTCTGAATAAATAAAATCTATATATTTATATAGAATTTTTTTAAAAACAGAAATTCTTTCTTCCTTAGTCATTTTAAATAATTCATCAGTCATATCAATTTCTTCTTGAAAAAACTCCAAACCTAAAGAACTGACTGATTCTACTATCGTAGAATAAAGATTATCCTTTGTTTTAAAATAATAAGAAATAAGACTTAAATTAACCCCTGCATCAGATGCTATCTCCCGAGTGCTTACGGAAGAAAAATCTTTCAAAGCAAATAATTTAAGTGCTGAATTAATTATTTTTCTCTTTGTAACCGGCGAATTACTTAATTCTGTTGTTTTTTTCAATAATTTTTCCATAAAACATATCGTATATGAAAAATAGTTTTAAATCAAAAAATCAGTCAACTGACCAAGTACTTTTTTAAAAATTGTAAAGGGGATAAATATAATTAAAACGCTATTTTTAGGCAAAAAAGCGATTTTAAAAAGGTAGCAAAAATTTTACCTATAAAAAAGTTTAAAATATCATAAACAAAGGTATTTTTTAAGATTACGTTTAAATGGAGATTTAATTAAGATTATGAAAAAGATAATAGTTTGCTTTTTATTGACTATATTCGGAATAAATTCTGTTGCGATTGCAGCTCCGAATGTATTAGGCTCAGTTACAGACAAACAAATAAGTGCTATAAAATACAACTCAAATGCACCAACAGTAACTTACGCATTTGTATTTGACGGACCTTCTGAAAAAAATGAAATTGTTTTAGGACATTTCAAAAAATCAATTATGATATCAACCGCACCTGATTTTAAATCAAACTTTCCTAAAGCAGATGTTTTTGTCGGCGATTGGACGGCCGCAGGTGTTAAAAAAGCAAGTGATAGAGCTTTAAATTCTGATGCAAGAGTTGTTGTTTCTCTAGGATATTTATCCACCAAATACTTAAACGGAATTCAAAACAAGCGGAAATCAGTTGTTACAATTGACCAATACGGTCTAAGAGATTTAGGCGACGGTTTTTTCAACCCTATCCAACAAAGTACAAAAAGTATAATCGTATTTTCAAAACTTCTGCATTTTAAAAAAGCTGCAATCTTAATAAATGAAAGCTTTTACAGCACCAGAAAAGATTGGGATAATATTGCAAAATCGAAATTACCTAATATAAGTTTTGAATTTATCCCTGTCAACAAAAACAATATTGACAGCGTCATTAATAAAATCACAAGCGGATTTGATGCCGTAATATTTACCCCTATGTATAATATCACCGAAACAAATCGAGCAGATTTAATTTCAAGATTAAATACTGCAAAAATTCCTACATTTTCAACATTAGGAAAAGAAGACGTTGAATTAGGTGTATTATTAGGAACAGGGGCTTTAGATGTTGACAGGAAAATTGCCGAAGCCACTTCCTTCAGTATTAAAAATGTTTTAAACGGAAGTGTGGGCAAACCTGTTCCGGTAAATTTTTATGAAGACCAAATTATTTATATAAACCAAGATACGGCAGATGCCATCGGCTGGCAACCGCATTTAAGAGTTCTTAATAATGCCGAAATCATTACGAAGAAAAAGCCTACTGAATATAATTTATCAGCAGTTTTTAATCAACTATACACAAGCAATATTGATATTGAAAGAAAAAAGATGCTTATTCAAGCTGCAAGACGATCTTCTTTAGCTGCAATGTTAAGATATTTACCGACTTTCGGCGTAACTTTGGGTTATCAACAATATGATAATTCTTATGCGGACAGTGTTAAACTTTCAATTCCTGAAAAAACGGGAATTTTTTCAATGGGTTTAGAGCAAATCATTTACTCACCTGCTCTCGTAACAAATATTCTTATAAAAAAGAAGATGGTTGATTTTACAAAACAAGAACAAACACTTACTGAACAACAAATGGGAATTGACGTTGCTCTTCTATATATCGAAACATTGATTTTAGAAAATATGATAAATGTTCAAGAAGATTATGTAAAAGAATCAAGAGAAAATCTTGCAATAGCACGTGTTCGAGAACAAATGGGCAAATGCGGACAAGAAGAAGCTCTTCGTTGGGCAGCTCAACTTAATGTCAATGAACAACATTTACTTCAAATGAGGGCTGAACTTAAAAATTCTAAAATAAATATTAATAAGCTATTATTTAAAGACCAAACTGAAAATTATAAATTAGTTGCACTTAAAGCAAACGACCCTGCATTTTATACAAGTGAAATTAATATAATAGACTATGTCGGAACACCTGACAAGCTTGAGAAATTTACAAAAATGCTTGTAGAAGAGGCTTTCAGAGTAGCACCCGAATTGGCAAAACTTAAAGCTGCAATCAAAATTAAGGATTACGAAATGGGAATGTATTATCAAAAATTCTTACTTCCTGATGCAAAATTAACACTTGATTATACTTCACTTGCAAACAGAGAATTTGCAGGTCCTGCTGCAATTCCTGTTCCTGCACTCGGAACTTCTGTTGCTATGCAAAGACCTCAGGCTACAAACCTTCGTTTCGGAATGTTTGCTCAATGGAAACCTATCGAAGGCGGTACTAAAATTGCAGAAATCGCAAGAATTAAAGCCGAACGTAAAGAATTGCAATTGTACGAAGAAGAAGTTAAAACTGCACTTGAACAACACGTTAGAGATACTATAAACAAAGCCCTTGCCGGATATTTCAGCATCGAAAAAAACTATAAAGCAAGTTATGCAGCAGGTGAAAATTATTACAGAGTTAAGGCAAAATATTTAAAAGGCGAAGTTCCTATTGCTCAAATCATTGATGCTCAACAAATTTATCTTAACTCAAAAATAAATGCACTAAATTCTCAATATGTATTTTTTAAAGAACTTGTTTGGGTTCAAAGAGGGATTTGTGCAGTCGATTGGACAAGAGCATCAACAGAAGCTAAAGCCTTCATTCAAAGCGTAAAAGATAACCT
>CAYYAL010000008.1:28770-32528 GCA_964469445.1 uncultured Muribaculaceae bacterium | reverse complement strand
TTTTTAAATGTTTTACCTATATCGTCGATGTCATATTTCGCTTTTATTTTTTCTATTTCCTCTGCTCCTTCAAAGGTTTGTAGTGAATAAAATTTTGTATTGAGAATTTCAAAAAGAGGGAAAAATGACTCTGTTTTAATAACTCTCTCTTTGTCGTAATAAGTATTTCCCTGCCATTTTATACCGATTTTAAATTTATTATTATCAAAATATTTTTGTTTATAAGTTTCGGCCAGTTTTTTATTCGCAGTTAAATATTTATCTTTTGAAATAAAAAGTTCTTCACCTGTCAATCCCAAAGCATACGGAAGACTTAAAAACGGGAGATGTACGTCAAATTTTATATTATCGTCAGCATTAAAATATTTTAAGAATTGTATATTTGGAAAATTCTCCTGAAAAAGTTCTACTAATTCCAATTTAGGTTTAAAAATAACTTTTTTACACCTTTTTTCAAGTATGGGTAAATATCTTGCGAACATGATTAAATCGCCAAAACCTGCTTCATAGTAAGTATAAAGGACTTTATCTGAAATATCTTCGCCCTGCCATATATTTAAATTGGTTATTAAATCAGGATATGTTTTTTTTTGGGATAGTATACTTGAAAGTTTGCAGAGGCGACTTTCAAAAAATTTTAAACCATTTTCATAATCCATAGTCTGCATGTAAGTGAGTGCTAAAAAATATTGTGATTCCAAGTCATCTGGATTTATTTGTAAAACTTTTTTATAACATTCAATAGCTTCTTCATGATGTCCTGTATTGAATTTAAGGTAAGCAAGATTAAAATAAGCTTCATTTAAATCAGGTTTTAACTTAAGTACTTTTTCATAGTACTCAATTGCTTTTTCAAAATCACCTTGTTTTTTGTATTCTAAGGCTTTGTTAAATAAATCCGCATATTCCATAAATAAATTTTAACATATAAGATAAGTTGGGGATTTAATTCTGATATTTGGAATAAAGTGTACTTAAAACACCGTTATAGATTGAAAAAATAATGTAACATTTTGTTAAGCGTATATATGATTTCTGGCAATTTTTTTTTTTAGGGGTATTCTAAAATATGGGTGTATCCTAAAAAGGAAAGTGTTTATGCAAGTAGAAGCGTTGTCTGCTAATGTTATTAATTTTAAAAGTCGTGTAGAAACGGTACAAATGGCTAATCCATTTCAATCATTGAATAAGCCGTCTGCCGATGTTGTGAGCGTTGAAAAGAAACCCGCTGAAAATGAAGAAAAAAAAGGCGGATTTAGTTTTAAGAAAGCGACAAATGTTGCCGGTGTCTTGGCATGGGTAGGAATGGTCGGTTATGGTATTAAAAAATTAAAATTATTTAAAGGAAACAGTGCAGAAAGAATTGCTGATAAAGCCAAAGGTTTAACAAAACAGCTTAAGGCAAATATTGAAGATTTATCTTCAACAGATGAAGTAACAGAAATAGCAAATAAACTTAAAGAGGTTAAAAGCCCATTAAAACGAGGAGTTATGAAAGCTTTTTATAATATGGGTATGGGTATTCAAAAATTTGAAAGTAAAGTTGGTTCAGAATTATTTAATAATATAACTTACGCATTCGGAACATTGTTTGTAATGCCTGCTGTTATTTTATTCAGCCCATTTGGAAAGAAAAAATCAACAAAAGAAGATAAAGCATTTGCAATTGCAAGACAACCTTTATCAGTTGCTGCAACTTTCGGTATGCAGTTAACATTTGATAAATTGACAGGTAAATATCTTCCGTTATCAATGAAATTGAATAAATTTGAAGATAAAGCTGTATTGAATAATTTGGATAAAGATGGAAAAATTAAACTCGAAGATTTTGGTAAGATTAAATTAAATCAAGATTCTTCAAAAGAATTATTTAAAAAATTATTTGATGTTGACGTGGAAAAAGGTGGTTTAAAAGGTCTTTTGACAAAAGAAGAAGTCGATAAGATGTTTGATTTAAAGAGCTATGAAAAAGAAAATGCAAAAACTTTGAGGAAAAAATTCAATGAAATTTTAGAAGCAAAAGGATATGATAAACTTCCTAAAAAAGCTGATAAGCTTGTTGAAATTGCAGAAAAATCTACTCTTGCGGATAAGGATTTAGTAAAAGCAGAACTTAAAAGAATTACAGATGTAGAATTATTGAAAAATAAAGCTCAATCAATGTTTGATGTTTATTCAAGAAATGAAATGGCTCTTACAAAGACAAAAGTAGCTTGTAACGTATTATTTGCCTCTCTAATCGGTTGTACATTCTTGAATGTAATCTATGGTAAGACTATGAAGGCAGTAAAAGGACACCAAACCAAAAATGAGCAACAAGCTCAAGGAAAGGAGGTTAAATAATGAATATTTCACCGGTAACAACTAAAACCTCTTTTACAGGTTACGCAGAAGATTTTAAAAATATTAAAAATGAATACAAAGCTATGGGCAAGAATAAGACAATGACTGTAGACGCTTTAAAAGATTTGAAATTACGATTGGAAAGTGTTGAAAAAGCAGCAAAAGGTGCAATAACAAATCCAAATGAAGTTCCTGCATTATTTCCAAAGTTATTAAAATGGTTTGGAAAAAGCAAATCAGGAAATAAGGCAATTGATGCAGCTACAGCATTAACAAGTGTTGTTCTTTGGGGTAACGTTGGAAAAGAAGCAGTAGGCACAACAATTTATACAGTACAAGCTCTTACAAATGAAGACTTACCTAAAGATAAACGTAAATTTGTAGGCATGTATGATTTGGCAGTCGGTGTTGTTTCAACAACTTTGTCCTTTATTTTAGGAGTTGGACTTCAAGCCAAGGTTAATAACGGATATAAAAATCTTTTGGCTCCGATTAAGACAGAACGTAGTGCCGGTAGAATCGGTATTGCAATTGCCGGTTTATCTGCATTGACATCTTTCGGTTTACAAACAATTGTTGGTAAGAGAATTATCGCTCCTGCGATAGCTACTCCTACCGCAGGTAGATTGAAAACTTATTTTGAACAAAAAGAAGAAGCTAAAAAGAATGTAGCTGTTGATACTCAATTAGACAAAAAAGCTTAAATATTAATATAAAAAGTGGGCGGAAATCGAAGATTTCCGCCCACTTTTTATATAATCCAAACTTACAATTCAGCTTTTGTAATGACTTTGTCAATCAAGCCATAATCCATAGCTTCTTGAGCTGACATGTAATAATCTCTTTCTGTATCTTTTTTAATTTTATCCAAAGGTTGACCGGTATGTTCAGCAAGAAGTCCGTTTAGAGTGCTTTTCATACGTAAGATTTCTTTAGCTTCAATTTCGATATCGGTAGCTTGTCCGCTTGCACCGCCAAGTGGTTGGTGAATCATAATTCTTGCACTCGGAAGAGCCATTCTTTTGCCTTTAGCACCTGCTGAGAGAAGAAATGCTCCCATAGAAGCGGCTTCACCTAGGCAAATTGTTTGAACGTCTGCTTTTATAAGGTTCATTGTGTCGAGAATTGCCATGCCTGCTGTTATAACTCCACCGGGGGAATTTATGTAAAGCATGATATCTTTTTCAGGATTTTCGCTATCAAGCAATAATAATTGAGCAACGATAGAATTTGCCATATCATCGTCAATTTCTTCGCCCAAAAATATAATTCTTTCTCTTAAAAGTCTTGAGAAGATATCGAAAGAGCGTTCTCCCTTAGAAGATGCTTCGATTACCGTCGGCACATAGCTCAATATTTTTATCATTTCGTCCATAAAAAAGCTCCTTAAAAACATTTTGTAATTTAAGTTTATA
>CAYYAL010000008.1:0-28670 GCA_964469445.1 uncultured Muribaculaceae bacterium | reverse complement strand
TCAAACGGTTTAATCCTGCTCCAAGCTTACCGTTTTGGGCAACAAGTGCATCTATCATTTTATCAATCTTATCCAACGATTGGCTTGCAGATGAGCTTGTGGATAGATTTACGCTGAAATCGTCTATATTCAACCCTGTTTCCAGAGTTATTGCAGAATAACTTTCGCTGTCTGTTCCGACTTGCAACCTTATTTTTTGCGGGCTTCGCCATTCAGAGGCAAGTTGTGGATAATTTTCTCCACTCTTGATAAACCATGTTGTTGTAGGTGGTGTATCTTCGGAATATTCGCTTATATCCCAACCACTATCAAGATATGTTTGAATATTTTGCATTTCAGCGGTGGTTTTGCCTGTTCCGCCTGCTGATGTAGTTTTGCCTGATGTTTCTGTATCCCAATAGCTATTTGTTGCAGTTCCTGATAGATTGTATCCAACAAGTCCACCACCTGAACCCGTAATTTTTCCTGTAGAATAAGAGTTGCTTATTGTTGAGTAATTCCAACCTACTAACCCGCCCGAATGGATGTTTCCTGAAATATTTACTGTAGAATAAGAGTTTATTATCGGGGCATAGGTTCTTCCCACAAGTCCGCCTATACGTGAAGCACTTGTATTTATAATATTTCCGCTTGCACTGCAATTTCTGATTTCACAAGATGTGTCCTCACACAGTCCGATAATACAACCTAAATCGTTACCTCCTTTTATTTCTCCTGAAAAAGAACAGTTTGTAATACTTGATGGACCCGAAATTGCACATAGTCCAATTAATCCACCTGCTATCCACTCTTTACAATTTATGTTACCTGATATAGAACAATTATCTATAGTTGAATTTTTAAGAATAGAAACAAGCCCTCCGGATCTACTCGCAGCTTCTATATTTGCATTATTCAACATTACATTTTTGATTGTTGCACCTGATGCTTGACCTATAAAACCTTGTTCGTTCACATCAGGCCTATTGATATAAAGATTATCAATTTCATAGCCGTTACCGTCAAATGTTCCGTTGAAATCCCTTGTAGACCAGTTGCCTGTTTCACTTCTACCGAGGTCATTTAAGTCGATATCTGCCATCAGCACAACTTTGTTTGAGCCTTTTAATGCATTATTCAATTCTTCGGCGGTTGTTACTGCAATATAATTTCCTGCTCCGTATTGGGCATCAAGTTCTTCTACCGTTTTTGATTCTACTTTGTGATATCCGACAGAAGGACTTGGAGTTTGTTCTGTCTTTTTAGCGTATGTTTCAGGGGTTAATACTTCAAATATCTTTTTGCCGTTAAAATCTGTAGATTCTTTTACCCTCAAAAGTTCTTTTGCAATTGCATCTGCTTCTTTCTGCATTGCTATTCTGGAAAGAGTTCCGTAAGTGTCATTTGAAGCCTGCATTGCCAAATCTCTAAGTTTATTAAGTTGATTTGTCATCATAGTAAGGGTGCTTGTCGCAGTTTGAAGAAGAGAAACTCCGTCTTGAGTATTTTTATTTGCTTGAGCCAAACTTCTTGATTGGACTTCAAGATTACTTGAAACGGCTAAACCTGCTGCATCGTCTTTTGCAGAATTTATTCTCCAACCCGTAGACATTCTTTCCATAGCCAAGCTCATCACATCAGTTGATTTTTGAAGTGATTTGTTAAGTATTAATGATGAATAATTGGTGTTAATACTTATCAAGCTTGTACTTTTTCCTTTCTTTACCTGTCATCTTGCCTTCTGAGCTTCTTGTCTTCTTGTCTTACGTCATGTTGAATGATATACGTCATGCTGAACTCGTTTCAGCATCTCCTTTAAGTTTCAGTATCTTCTTTTGATTATTGTATTTTTTTATTTTGTTCATTTCTTTCTCTTTGTTGACAGGCAAAGAGAAAGAAATGGAACCAAAGAAAGAGAAAACCGTCTTCCCTGCGGGGCGGTCAGAAACTACGTTTCTGAAACTTACTTTATTTTCTTTTATTATCATAATATTTTCCTTTCTTTTTACTTGTCATCTTGCCTTCTGAGCTTCCTGTCAGGCGATACTTCGCCCGTCTGGAGTTTAGCATTAATCCAACTATTTAAAATCCCCTGTTAACTTAGTTTTTAATATTTTTTCCCATACAAAAGTTTGAGGGTCGTAACCTCGATTAATTATTACGAATTTATAACAATTTCTTTAAGCTATTGCTAAAATGATATTTATTGTGTAAAATATCTTTGTTATCAGTTAATGATATTTTGGTAGTTTTTTAAAACTATCGCTTGTCTTTTACAGACGCATTTATATCGAATTATAGAAATTATAGAAAGATTTTTTCACATTGGGTGATTTTACATTTAATTTTAAATATTTAAAAGACCTTGCGGGAGCCGGAAGTTTTCGCAGAGGTTACGAATATCATTTAAAAAAACAAGTTATAGAGGCTGTTGCAGATAAAAATTTCTACAAGGCAAAGGTTAAAGGAAATTTTAAAGATTCTTATGCGACAGATTTGATTTTCAAGAAAAATAAGGTAGAAGCTCGTTGCAATTGCCCTTTAAAAGAAGAATGGTGCAAACATGCCGTAGCAGTTGCTTGCAAGGCTATTGATGAACATGCTTACGAACATTTTATGGAAGAAAAGTTTGGGGAAAAGTTTGAATATCCTGATGAAGATACCGCTTTGACAGAAGAGCCGAAAGGTAATTATATTTTTCATTTTAACCCTAAACGTAGGCCGAATTTCTTTTCAATTCTTGTTATGTCTAGAGAAACAGGAAAAGTCGTCAGAGGAATTGAAAATATTTTAAGAGGGTTGATTGAGGCACAAAAAGCCGATGCAAACTTTGAATTAAATACATCTCAAAAGGTTGAAGTTGCAATATTTCAACAGTTATTAAAAATTTCCAGACAGGATAAAAAAGCAGGTTGGTATGATATTCAGATAACAAAATTCGGTGATATGTTTACACTTTTGTCTAAAGCAGATGAAGTTTTAGATGAAAAAAGTAAGCAAAGGTTGAAATTTACTGATGAAGTTTGGCGTTTGACTTTGGAAGTTAACAGTTCCAGCGTTGGCAATATTATGCTCGCACTTTCTTGGAAACGCCCGAATAGCGACGATGTTTATCCGTTTGAAGAAGTCAGATATTTTTCACGTGCTTTAAAATGGGGAAGATATAAAAATCTTATGTTCCCGATAAACGTTGCTGTGCAAGAGGTTCCTCAATATCTTACAAAAGCTACATTTACAGATTTAAAAGATGCTGAAGGCGGAAAATTTATTTATGAAGAATTACCTTCTTTGAGAGAAAAAATTGATGTCGAAATCTCTGAAAATGTTTCAAAATTATTTTTAGAAGAACGCAAACCAACAAATATTGTAACGTTGGGTATTGATTATGACCAATCTTTGAAGGCATCTTTGGAATTTGAATATGACGGAGTTAAGGTTCCTTACTCAAAAACAGCTGATAAAACGCCTTATGTAACGGTTAAGGTTCCGAAAGAAGACACTCTTTATTGGATTAAACGGAATTTGAAACACGAAAATGAAGCTTATGCGATGCTTTTGGCATGTAAATTCGTTCCGATGCAGACAAATAATCTTGTTTTGGAAAAAGAAAGTGCGATTGATTTTTATAATTATTACAGAACCCAAGCAGGCGAGGGTTGGAAGTTTGAAGAAAAAGATGACATGACTTTTTACAAAATTATGGAAAATCCTTTTAAATTATGTGCAAATGTCGATTTTGCAAAGGATTCCCGAGATAGTTTTGAAATTCATTTGTATGGAAAAGTCGGAGATGAAACAATTTCTTTTGATGAAATTTATGAAACAATTCAATCAGGAGAAAAATATAGCAGGATAAGAAGTTTGGGCTTTGTCGAATATCCGGCACAAGAAATTTATCAAATGATGAAATCCTTCAATTCATTTGATGTTTACCGAAATAATGAAGACACGTTTTTAGTAAAAACATATCGTGCAGGCTTGTTGAATGAGTTGAGTTCATTGAAAGTAGAACTTATTTTTAGTGAAAAATTTGAGAGATTTTGGCAACAAATGAGTACGTTTTCAACGGAAGACGGTGTTAGTCTGCCTGAAAGCGTTAATGCAACTTTGCGTGAATATCAGGTTAAAGGTTTTTCTTGGCTTTGGTTTATGTATCAATACGGTTTGAACGGAATATTGGCTGATGATATGGGGCTTGGAAAAACGTTGCAGGCATTAGCATTAATCCAAAAAGCAAAAGATGTTGACGGTCCGCTTCCGACGCTTGTTGTTTGCCCGACTTCTGTTGTTTTTAACTGGGAAGCTGAAATTCAAAAATTTACCGAAGGGTTAACTTGTCTAAAACTTTCAGGTGTTGATAGAAAAGCTCATTTTAAAGAAATAGAAAATTATGACATTGTAATTACGAGTTATGCTCTGGTTAGACGTGATATCGAAAAACTTAAAAAATATAAATTTCGATATATAATTCTTGATGAATCGCAAAATATTAAAAATGCAACATCGCAAACTGCACAAGCGGTTAAATCATTGAATTCAACGCATAAACTAGCTCTTTCCGGTACTCCGATTGAAAATAGATTGGAAGAATTGTGGTCGGTATTTGATTTCTTAATGCCCGGATTTTTGTTTAATATTGCGGAATTTAATTATAGATATGTAAATCCGATTATGGAACGTCAAGATAAAACGGTTGAAAAACGTTTGAAATTGCAAATTTATCCTTTCATTTTGCGTCGTATGAAACGTGATGTAGCAAAAGATTTGCCTGATAAGGTTGAAAACGTCGCATATTGTGAACTTAATCCCGAACAGAAAGATTTTTATCTTGAAGTCCTTGATAGTACGAAGGAAGAAGTGTTTAAGAGTATTGAAGAAAAAGGTCTTGAAAAATCGAGAATGTCTATTTTCTCTGCACTTTTGCGTTTGCGTCAAATATGTTGCCACCCTTGGCTTTATGACAAGGAAAATAAAAAAGGAATTCGTTATTCAGGTAAGTTTGAGCAACTTAAGGAAATGTTGGAAGAAATTATTTCTGAAGGACATAGAATTTTGTTATTCTCACAATTTGTCGATATGCTCGATATAATTAAGGAATGGTTGATTGTTAAAGGTATAGATTATGAGTATTTGACTGGAAAAACAAAGGATAGACAGGGTGCAGTTGAGAGATTTAATAACGGCAAGGTTCCAATTTTCTTGGTAAGTTTGAAAGCCGGCGGAACAGGTTTGAACTTGACAGGTGCTGATTATGTAATCCATTACGACCCTTGGTGGAATCCTGCGGTTGAAGATCAGGCGACAGATAGGGCTTATCGTATCGGACAAACGAAGAAGGTATTTGTTTATAGATTGATAACAAAAGGAACCGTCGAAGAAAAAATTCAAAAACTTAAATCTGTTAAAAGAAACCTCGTTGATAGTGTAATTTCGGTAGATAGAAATATTACAAAATCGCTTACAATGGACGATATTCGAGAGATTTTCTCGGTGGATTAATCGGGGTGAATTAAAGAAAGAAGAGGCGAGCCAAAGGCTCGCCTCTTCTTTCTTATTCTTTCATCTTCTTGCTTCTCAGCGTTCTGTGATAAGTTATTGCAAATCGGTGGGCTTCATCTCGTATTCGTTGTATTAAAAAAAGTACGGGCGAAGTTTTCGGAATTATTATCGGATTTGATTTTTTTGGCAAAAATATTTCTTCTTCCCGTTTTGCAAGGCTTACGATATCAATGTCGGAAACTTTTAATTCTTCCACAATTTGCATTACGGAAGAAAGTTGTCCTTTTCCCCCGTCGATTATGATTAAATCAGGTTTTTCAAATCCTTTTTCGCCCAATCGGTTTAATCTGCGGGATAAAACCTCTTTCATAGCTTGAAAATCATCAGGTTTCCCTTCTGTAGATTTTATTTTAAATCTTTTATAAGCCGATTTTTTGCTCAATCCGTTTTGGAAAACAACCATTGAGGCTACGGTGTTTGAACCTTGTATATGCGATATATCAAAGCATTCGATACGGTGGGGGAAATTTTTAAGCTTAAGCTTTTCTGCCAAATATGAACCGATTTCATTAAAATTTTCCCTCATTTTTGATAATTGGTCGGTTTTGGCTCTGTTTAATAAATCATTTACATTTTTTAGAGCAAGTGCTGATAATTCTTTCCCTTTCTGCGTCTTGCCCAAGGTTATTTGAATATTTTTTTCGGAAATTAATTTCAACCAGTTTTGATAAAGTTCTTTTTCTTCATCGAACATGTTTTCGCAAAGAATTTTGTCAGGAAAATCGTTTGCAAGGTTTGAGTAATATTCTTTAAAAAAAGTTTTAAAAACTTCTTGCAAATCTTGGCTTTGGATTTCATAGGTAAAATCTTTTTTATCAATCAATCTGCCTTCTCTGATTAAAAGAATTACGACGGCGAAAATATTATTTTCTGTCGTCATTGCAATTATATCTTCATTAAGTTTAGTGTTTTCATAAACAATTTTTTGATTTTCGAAAGTTTTTTTCAAATCGTTGTAACTATCTCTTATTTTTGCGGCTTTTTCAAATTGTAATTTGTCGGAATAAATTTGCATTTGCTCTTGTAAATATTTTAAAAGTTCGGTACGTTTTCCAGACAAAAATAATTCTGCTTGCTTAACAACTTTTTTATAATCCTCTGAAGATACAAGGTTTTGACAAGGTGCAAGGCATTTGCCTATATCATAATAAATACAAGGGCGTGATTTGAATTTGGGAGTTTTACATTGTTTAAGCGGAAAAATTTTTTTAATAAATTCCAAAGTTGAATACATTGCACGAGCATCAGTGTAAGGCCCGAAATAATAGCCTTTTTCAAAGTTTAAATTACGTTTTCTGACAACTTTAATTCTAGGAAAATCTTCGTCTGTAATTAAAAAATAAGGGAATTTTTTATCATCTTTTAATAAAATATTGTATTTAGGTTTATGTTTTTTGATTAAATGAGATTCCAAAATAAGGGCTTCAATTTCAGAATCTGTAATTATATATTCAATTTTTTCGATTTGAGGAACGAGAACTTGAAGCTTAGGCGTATCAAGCGTTTTGTTGAAATAGCTTTTCACCCTTCTTTTTAAATTTTTGGCTTTTCCGATGTAAATAATTTCGGAATTTTTATCAAAATATAAATAACAACCGCTTAAATTCGGAAGTAAATTTAAAGTATTTTTAACCGTTTCATTCATAGTAAAAATATATCATTTTAAAGTAAAAATGGCAATTTTATAGAGAAAAATAAGGGGCGGAAATCGAAGATTTCCGCCCCTTATTTTTCTTTTTGACATAATTATTTCAAATATAAAAATTATGTAAAATCTTTTGAAACAAACTTGCAAACAGTATTTAGACGTAATATAATTGAGTATATGGAAATGCTGAATTTGATTTAAAAATAGGCAAAAAGACTTGAGGGTGATTAAAAATGACGGAAGATGTTAAAGTAGCGGTTGTAGGTTGTGGGTTATGGGGAAGAAATATTGTCCGTAATTTTTATAATTTAGGAGCTTTGCATACTGTTTGCGATATTGATAATGAAAATTTAAAAAAAGTTACAGCGGAATACAGTGGAATTAATTTAACCAACGATTTTAATGAAATAATTAATAATCCTGAAATCACTGCAGTTGCGGTTGTTGTGCCGAGCCATTTGCATTATAGGCTTGTAAAACAGGCTCTTATGGCAGGGAAACATGTCTATGTCGAAAAACCGATATCTACTGTTGCTCAAGAAGCTGAAGATTTGGCAAAACTTGCTAAAGAAAGAAATTTAACGCTTATGGTAGGGCATCTTTTGCTTTATCACCCTGCTGTAAACAGGGCAAAAATGCTTATCCAAGAAGGAGTTTTGGGCGATATAGTTTATGCCCAAAGCGATAGATTGAATGTCAATTTCTTTAAAAATGACAGAAGTGTTATGTGGGATTTGGCTCCGCACGATGTTTCCATGATAAGTTATGTTATAGGTAGAGAACCTTTGAATGTGATTTCAGCGGTGGGTTGTTCTTCTGATAGAAACGAAATTATGGATATAACTCATCTTTCGATTGAATTTGAAGGCGGTGTTATCGGGCAGATTTCTGATAGCTGGATTACCCATGAAAAACACGTTAAACTTATGGTTAGAGGTACTAAGGCAACTTTATTTTTAGATGATACTTTGCCTGAGCATAAGTTAAAAGTTTATGATAATTTTGTTCCGAATAAAATGCTTGATATAGAGTTGGATTATTTAGAAATTGAACCATTGAAACTTGAGTGTCAACATTTTATTACTTGTTGCCAAAAAGGTCAAAAAGCACGTTCTGATGGAGAAAACGGACTTAGCGTTACAAGAATTCTTGAACAAGCGGAAAAGGTTATGTTGGGAGATAGGGCAAAAAAATTGGACGAATTTGATTTTGCACTTTCTCGTTCAAAAAGAAATTAGAAAGAAGGTATTTTAATGGCAAATTTTATTTCAATATTTAGAGTATTTTTAGTATTTTTAGCTGTTTATTTTTTATTTAACGGATTTTTCTATGAATATATTTGGGCATTCGGATTAACTGCAGTTGCATTTTTGCTAGACGGAGTTGATGGTTATGTCGCAAGAAAATTTCATGAAGAATCTAAATTAGGTGCGGTTATTGATATTATAGGCGATAGGATTGTCGAAAATATTTATTGGATAGCTTTTGCCGTTTTGGGTTGGTTACCGATTGTATTTCCGATTATAGCTATTACAAGGTCTTTTATAACTGATGGTTTAAGAAGTGTTGCGATGGAACAAGGTTATACGGCATTTGGAAAAGATTCAATGCAAGACAGCAAGATTGGTCATTTTATTTGTGCTTCAAGATTTTCAAGAGTAACTTATGCCGTTGCAAAGATGGGTGCGTTTATTTTCTTAATTTTAGGAAATATTCCTATGTTACCTGTCGAAATGCTTGCACCGATTGAATATTTAGGAAAAATTCTTGCGATTATTGCAATTGAATTCTGTGTATTAAGAGGATTGCCGGTTGTTTTTGAAAGTAAAAAGTTTTTCAAAAAAGAGGCTTAGAAAATGTTTAATATCGTTCTTGTAGAACCTGAAATCCCACAAAATACAGGAAATATTGCAAGGTTGTGTGCTTGCACAGGAGCTTCTTTATATCTTGTCGGAAGACTTGGATTTTCCCTGTCTGATAAGTATACAAAACGTGCAGGATTGGATTATTGGGACAGCGTTGATTTGCATAAAGTTGATACTTTAGATGAATTAAAAATACAATTTTCTGATGCAGATTTTTATTATTTAACAACTAAAAGTAAAAAATCTTATTTTGATGTAAAATTTAAAGACGGCGATTTTCTTGTATTTGGACCTGAAACAAGAGGATTAGATGAAAAATTATTGAAGGAAAACTCTGATTTTGCGGTAACAATTCCGATGAAAGAAGGGCAAAGAAGCTTGAATTTGTCAAATTCTGTTGCAATTGTACTTTATGAAGCGATAAGACAGAATTTATAAAATATCAGTCATCTTAACCTTATCTAGACCATTTTGAGCAATATCTCTCAGCGTAATAAGATTTGGAGTTGAAGAATTATTATTTTCAATCATAAGGTCAATCAATTCAATAATTTGTTGAAAATACATATCTATGTCGACTATTATATCATCAATTTGCATATTAAACCTTTCAAAAAACAATTTAGTATGTATAAATAACAACTTTAGTTTATTCCATGCTAATTATAGTTGTTAGATATTGTTTTGTCAAATAAATATAATAGAATAATGAATGATGAAAATAAGAGGTTAATAAATTTAGGTTCAAATATTAAAGCTGAACGCTCAAGAAAACGTATTTCCCAAGAAGTTTTAGCAGAAAGAATATGTACTTCGAGAAATACTATCAGTTCAATTGAAATGGGAAATAAACAATTAAAAGCTTTAAAATTGATTGATATAGCAAGGGTTTTGGAAGTCGATATAAATATTTTGTTAAAAGATGTGTAACTTTTGTTTTTCTGTTAAACTGCTAAGTGATGAAAAATTTATTACCTAAACGAGAACAGAATTCAAATAAAGGAACTTTCGGCAAAGTTTTAAATGTTGCAGGTTCAAAATATTATATAGGGGCGGCAATGCTCTCAAGCATTGCCGCCTTAAAAGTCGGTTGCGGATATGTTTCTTTATGTTCAGAAAAATCCGTTTTAAAGTCAGTTATGGCACAAACTTGTGATTTGGTTTTTAAAAATCATTCAGAAATCAATAATATAAAAAATTATGATGTTGTTTCTATCGGTTGTGGTTTGTCGACAGGATTTTATGCAGTGCATGTGTTTAAAAAAGTTTTAAAATCTGCAATTTCTTTCAAAAAACCTTTAATAATTGATGCAGACGGGTTAAATATTTTATCGGAAATAAATGTCAGATTAAATGAAAATGTAATTTTAACGCCACATTTAAAAGAGGCTTCGAGGCTTTTGAAAATAGATTTAAAAGATATTATCGGCAATGAAGTTGAAATTGTAAAGAAATTGAGCGAAAAATATAATTGTATTGTTGCATTAAAATCTCACGAAACAGTTGTAACATTTAAAGATGAGATTTATATAAATAAAACAGGCAATTCGGCACTTGCAAAGGCCGGAAGCGGAGATGTTTTATGCGGAATGATTACAGGGTTCGTCGCTCAAAAAATGCCTTTGTTTGAGGCTGTAAAGCTTGCTGTTTATTTGCACGGAAAAACAGGGGAATTAGCAAGTGAAGATTTAAGCGAATATTCAGTTCTTGCCTCTGATTTATTAAAATATATTCCGTCAGCAATTAGAAATTTTTCCTAAAATAACTCGTTTTTTAGCACCTGTGCAAGACGGAAGATTGTTTGTAATTCCGTAATAAGTGCAGTAGCCAAGCAGTGCAAAAGCCATTGCTTCTTTAAAATTATTGGAAACACCGTAGTCTTCATGTGTTTTTAATTCAATTTTTTTAGGCAGATATTGTTTCAGCATTTTTAATAAAGTCTTGTTATAAGCTCCGCCACCGCCGATTACGACTTCTTCAAGTTCAAAATCAGGATAAACAAATCTTTCATAAGCTTGAGCAATAGTTTTTGCAGTAAGTGCTGTTACGGTTGCGATTAGGTCATTTTTGTTTTCAGGAGCTTGTTTTAGTGCATTTTTAATATATTGTGCTGAAAAATATTCTCTGCCTGTTGTTTTTGGTGGGTTTTTAAAATAATATTCATCTTGAAGAAGGCAATTTAGCCAACTTTCATCAACAATGCCTTTTGACGCAATTTCGCCATCTTTATCATAAGGCTTTTGGAAAAATTTATTCATACAATAATCAATCATTATATTTCCTAAACCTGTGTCAAATCCGAATGTGTTAAAATTTTTGGAAATTATCGTGGCATTTGAAATTCCACCGATATTTTGTATTGCCATATTTTTATTTAATGGCTTAAACCATTTTTCATCGGCAAAACAAACTAAAGGAGCACCGTTTCCGCCTTGTGCAATATCAGCTTCTCTGAAATTGGATATTGTCATGCAGTTTGTTCTTTGTGCAATTACTGAAGATTCTCCTATTTGCATTGTGCTTCGTTTACTAAAATTTTCAAATTTATCATCAAGTGGATAATGGAATATAGTTTGCCCATGACTAGCTATTAAATCAGGTTTTCCGTGTTTTAAAATTAATTCTGATGCAGCATTTGCAAAACATTCTCCTAAAATAAAATGCATTTGACAAATTTCTTCTAAAGTCGCATTTTGTGAAAATATTTTAAATAGTTGGTTTCTTATAGCTTCAGGATATTTACAATTTATACCTGAAATAAGTTTGCAACTTAAATCAGGAAACACTTCGCAATAAGCTACATCTATTGAATCACACGATGTTCCTGACATCAAACCTATAATTTTTTTTGTTTTCAAATTTTCCATAAATATTCCTATTTTTGTTATCTCATGCTGAATTTGTTTCGGCATCTGTTGTTATTACTTGAAAAATAAAAAAACTTACATCTCCTGTAAGTTTTTAAAATTTATTTTAAATATTCCAACTATCCCTAACTCCCAATGATTATAAAATACTAAGTACATCTTTAATTTTTTTAAGTCTTTAAAAATTTAAATTTTCTGTAATTTTTTTAGTCCCCAAATCTAGTAGCCATCACTCCTTTCATTATATCCCCTTGCCTCCAACATGATTATGTTATAACTTACATGTTTTGACATCAAGTAACAAATTTGCTAATAAATTTTACAATTAACCATGCCCTTTATGGGGCTTGAAAAAAATTAGATTTTACAATCTTAATGAAGAAAATTTAATGAAATTAAGTAAATATATACGGGAATTTTTATTGACAATAAAAATTCCCGTATATGGGCATGCTTTAAAATTATTTTTTCACATATAGTGAATATTTTTCTCCATATTTTACTAATTTTAAAATTTTTGAAATATTTTTTTTATAATTTTCTTCATTTAAATTTTTATTTTTTATAATAATAAAATATTGAGAAGAGTTGTCTTTAAGTTTTTCAGAAAGCATATCAAAATCAGTATCCGTAATAAAGGAAATTTGGTTTTGATACTCAATCATTGTACTTGGTTTAACTGCAAAGTCGAAGGTTATCAATTCTGCTTTATTTTCATAAGCTAATTTTGAATATTCCACCAATTCATTTTCCCCCGAATTAAAAATTATATTAAAAACGAAGGAAACAGCGACGATTATAACGAAAAGCATTGTTAATACATAACCGCCGAAAATAGATTCCACTTTTTTGGTATCAAGTCTAAGAAATAAAAGTATGCCCAAGAGTATTAAACCTATTATAACATGTGATTTATAGACAGCGATTTTAAATTGAAAATCAACAGGTAACAAGTAGTATAAAAATATGCAACTAACGGCGGAAATAACTAATAAACTTGCAAAAATTTGAGTGGAAACCGAAATTATATTAAAGTTTTCTCTTTTATTTTCGCATCTGTACCAAAAATAGCCTGTTAATAATGCTGCAGCCGGAAATAGCGGTAATATATACGTAGGTAACTTCGTGCTTGAAATACTAAAGAACAAGAACATTAATAAGAAATATACTGATGAAAATAATGCGACTTTGTCCTCGTTAGTATTTATTGCAAATGTTTCACACCACTTGAGTTTTGTGGAACCTTCTGTTTTTATGAATTTGGAAACAAGTTTTCTGAGTGCTTCAAAAGAGAAAGCAATGAATGATAATGCCCAAGGAAGAAATCCGACTATAAAGATTGGAACGAAGTATAATAAAGGTCTGTTTCGTCCTATTTCAGCAGAATTTACAAATCTTGCAAAATGATGTAGCAAGAAATATTCGTGAATGAAATGGTTTCCGTAAATCATATACATATATAAATGCCAAGGAAGTGTTATGAAAAGCATTATTAAAATTCCGGGAAGTATATTTATAGGTTTAAATATTTCTTTTAAATTTTTTGTAAACAAGTTATATAAACCGATTACGGCAACAGGTAAAATGACAGCCAGAAGTCCTTTAGCCATAAATCCCATGCCTACGAAGAGATAAAAATACCACCAAAAATATTTTTTATATTTTTCGGGACAGAAATTTGTTAAAAATCCGCAGTATATCGCACTTGTTACAAATACAGTTAAGACCATATCAAGGATTGCAATATGTGAAAGCATAAGGAAGAAAACGCTTGATAATAAAATTAAAGCACTATACATTCCGAATTTTCTTGATATAACAATTTTTCCTGTTAAGTAAGTAAAGAATACTATGAAAGTGGATAAAATCGCCATCGGTAATCGTACGATAAATTGATTAAACTGCCCGAAAAGTTCAACGGATAATCCTGTTAACCAAAAGTAAAGGGGAGGTTTTTCCAAGAAAGGAACGCCGTTTAATTTAAGCAAATTCCAATCGAAAGAATGAGCCAAATCTCTTGACATAACAGCATATCTTGTTTCATCTACATCTAAAAGCGGGTAAAAATCAAGTCCAAAAAACAAGAATAAGTAGCATAAAAACCCAAGTAATAAAAGACATGAAATTTCAGGGTGCTTTTCTATAAATAGTTTGAACCTAGATATAATTGGAAGTTCTATCCTTTCTTCGTATTTATTCGAAATATTTGTGAAGAATTTTTTCATGTATGCTCCTTTGTGTTAATATAATCTATAATCGTACTCATAAGTTTATCATACTAATTTAGGATTGGACAAAATATGTCAAAATTGAAATATTTTATATGTTTATTAATTATTTATTGTATCGGAATACAGGCTAATGCAAACGATATTCGTTTTGTACAGGTTTCAGATTCCCACTTCAGTCCTTCGGAAGGAGCTGTTTATAAGCAAGAATCCCAATCTCCAAAAAATACTTTGGAAAAGACTGTTTCTGATATTAATACATTAAATAATGTTGATTTTGTAGTTTTTACCGGTGATAATATTGATCAAGCTAATCCTGATGCACTGAAGGCTTTTTTGAAAATTACAAATAAATTAAAATATCCTTATTATTTAGTAATAGGAAATCATGAAGTTTTTAAAAATCAGCATTTTACCAAAAAAGATTATATGAAAACAGTTAGAAAATATTCAAAATCTTATAAACCGAGACATGCCAATTATGTATTTAAACGCAAAGGCATTGTTTTTATAGTTGTAGATGGTGCGAAGGAAGTTGTTCCGGGGCCGGCAGGTTATTTTAAAAAAGACACTTTAAAATGGTTGGATAAAAAGTTGACAAAATATAGACATAAAGACGTTATTATTTTCCAGCATTTTCCAATTGTCGAACCTTATTATAACAGAACTCACATGACTTATAATGTCAAAGATTATGAAGTCGTTTTGGATAAATATGATAATGTCATTGGAATCTTTTCAGGACATTTTCACAGCAATGGCGAAAATATGAGGAAAGGAGTTTATCATTCAAGTTGTCCTGCTCTTGTAGTTTCTCCTCACCAATATAAAGTTGTTGATATTAATTTCCCTAAAAAAGCTAAGATTTTGAAAGATAAACCGCAAATTTATACTCAATTGAGAACGGTTGAATGAATTATTATAAAAAAATAGTTGTTGAGCGTGCTGATTTTGAAGAAGTTTATTGGGATAAAATAGTTGATCCCGACGGAGTTGAACGTAATCGTTTGCAAGAACGTGATAAGGTTTTAAAAAATTTAAAATCGGAAATCTCTTTTATAAATAATCTTTCACCTTCAAAAATCTTAGATGTAGGTTGCGGTTTAGGTTTTTTGCTTTCTGCTCTTGATGACAGGCATGAAAAATTCGGCGTTGAAATTTCTTCTTTCGCTTCAAAATATGCAGGAAAATATGCACAAAAAATTTATAATAAACCTTTTGAAGATATAGATTTCGGTGATGAAAAATTTGATTGCGTAATTTCTCATCACGTGATAGAACACGTTGAAAATCCTGAAATATTTTTGAAAAAAAATCATTCAATTTTAAAGAAAGATGGGATTTTAATTCTTTCTACGCCTGATTTTGAAAGTGTTTGTGCAAAATTGTTTAAGAAAAATTATCGAATGTTATATGATAAAACTCATACAAATTTATTTTCTTTTGACGGGTTAAAAAAAATGGTTACTGATTTTGGTTTTGAAATTTTAGAAGTCGATTTCCCTTATTTTAATACGGAATTTTATACGTATGAAAACATTCAAAAGATGCTTAAATATAAAACAGATGTAATTTCTCCGCCTTGTTGGGGAAATTTTATGACATTTTATTTGAAGAAAAATTAATTAAAATTTATTTATAGCTTCATCAGGAGTTATATTAATAATTTCGCCTGATTTTCTGGTTTTAAATTCCACAAACCCATCTTGAATTGTTTTGCCGACGGTAATTCTATAAGGAAAGCCGATTAAATCAGCATCTTTAAATTTAACCCCAGGTCTTTCATCTCTATCGTCAAAAACGACTTCGATATTTTTTGCAAGAAGTTCGTCATAAATTTTTTGAGCAGTTTGCATTTGTAATTCGTTTCTTACATCGACAGGGACAATTATGACTTTATAAGGAGCAATTTCTTCAGGCCAAACTATTCCGTTTTCGTCATGATATCTTTCAACCGCAGCAGCTGCTGTTCTGGAAATTCCAATTCCGTAACAGCCCATAATAAAAGGTTTTTCTTTACCATCAATATCTGTGTAAACAGCTTTCATCGCTTTTGAATATTTTGTTCCGAGTTTAAAAATATTTCCGACTTCAATTCCTTTTGTAACTTTAAGTTTTTCTCCGCAAACTGTACAAAATTCATCTTTTTCTACAAGTCTTATATCATGAAATTGTGAAAATTCCTTAATTTCTTTTCCAAAATTAGCTCCCACAAGGTGTTTATCTGTTTGGTTACAACCGACAACAAAATTTTTTAAAGGCTCAATTGTTTTATCCGCAATCATTCTGATACCTTCAATAGGCCCGATAAATCCTGCTTTTGCATCAAATCCTTTTTCTTGCATTAGTTCAATAATTTCAGCTTCTGAGGCGATTCTTAATTCAATACAATTAAGTGCATTTTGCAATTTTGTTTCTTCAACTTGTTTGTCAGCTCTGATTAAAACAAGTACAGGCTTTTTATCAGCAATGTAGACTAAAGTTTTTAAAATTACGGAAGACGGAATGTTTAAGAAATTAACCAAATCTTCAATGGTTTTTGTATTTGGCGTGTCAATAATTTCTACAGTTTTAAATCCGCCGTCAGTAACAGCTTCTTCTAAATTTGAAACGGCATGATTTGAATTTGCCGCATAACCGCATTTATCACAGTAAAATACATCATTTTCACCTGCATCTGTATTTGTAAGTACCATAAATTCATGGCTTAAATTTCCTCCGATTGCACCGGAATCAGATTGAACCATTCTGGTATCAAGCCCGCATCTTTTGAAAATATTTGTATAAGCTTGAGCCATATTTTTATATTCTTTATCCAAGCCTTCTTCAGTCATATCAAAGCTATAAGCATCTTTCATTATGAATTCACGACCTCTTAAAAGTCCGAAACGAGGTCTTATTTCATCTCTGAATTTTGATTGAATTTGATATAAATTTACAGGCAATTGCTTATAAGATTTTAATCCTTCTCTTGCAATAAAGGTAATGACTTCTTCATGTGTGGGTCCAAGACACATTCCTCTGTCGTGGCGGTCTTTAAGACGCATAAGCTCTTTGCCGTAAACGTCCCATCTGCCGGATTCTTCCCACAATTCTTGAGGTTGAACAAAAGGCATTAACAATTCTTGGGCACCTGCTTTATTCATTTCTTCTCGAACAATGTTTTCAACTTTTCTCAAAACTCTCCACATCAAGGGTAAGTAATTATAAACACCTGCGGTTAATTTCCTTATATATCCCGCTCTGACTAATAATTTATGAGAAATAACTTCCGCATCTGACGGAAATTCTCGAAGTGTTTGTACAAAAAGTTTTGACATTTTCATAATAAAGTTTCCTGTTTATTTTTTCTGATAAGAAAATTTTATCACAAAAATATTAAAGGTGATTGTTATTCGCCTTTAAGTTCTTTTTTGATAGCTTCAAGTGAAAAAGATAATGTGCGATAATTCTTTATGGCAGAATTCATTGAGGCTTCATATTTTTCAAAATCGTTAAGTTGTTTATAAGCCTGTGCCAAAAGATAATGTAAATCACCTTCTTGAGGGTTTTCCACGATAGCTTTTTTTAAAATGGACTTTATTTTGTCATAAACTTTTTGGCTCATAAAAATTTTTGCTAAAACTTTATAAGCGTCAATATCTTTTGGGTTGTATTCAATCGTTTTTAATAAGTTTTGAACGGCAGGTGCAATTTCACCTTGTTCATATTGAATTGAAGCTATATTGAAATAAGCCCAACTGTATTCAGGACTTATAGAAAGTACTTTTTCATAGTTTTCCATCGCTTTTTCAATATTATTTTGAGTTTTATAAATGTATCCTAAATAAAAATAAGCATAGATGTCGTTAGGGTTTAGCGAAATAGTTTTTTCAAAACAAAGTCGAGCTTCTTCAAACGCTTCCTTTTTGTAATAGCAAATTCCGAGATTAAAGAAGGAATTGGAGTCACTAGGGTCTTTTGTCAAAACTTTTTCAAAACAAAGAATTGAATTATCGTATTCTTCAAGCGTTATTAAAACAAGCCCTAAATTATATATATAATCTAAATCATCAGGTTTTAAGTCGCTTGCTTTTTTATAATATTGTTTAGCATTTTTAAAATTTTTAAGTTTTTCGGAAACAATACCCATATTGTAAAAGATATCTGCATCATTAGGGAAAACAGAAGAAAGATATAGAAATTGTTTAAAAGCATCTTCATTTAATTCTTCTTCTAAAAGAAGCATTGCAAGTTGTCTTCGAGCCTGAAAATTGGAGGCATCATTAAGTAATGTTTTTTGCAATTCTTTCATTTCAAGTATTTTTGACATAGCAAGATTATAACATAAAGATTAAACTAAAGTATGAACTTTGGATAAATGGCTGCTATATATGGTCGATTTTAGCTATTGATGGGGTTTTAAGACATATAATATTAATTTATAATATATGTAGAGTGGTTAGGTTTTAGAAAGTGTTTGACTTTCAAAAAAAAATCATTAAAACAAGAAAAACAGGAAGTAATAAGTATATAAGGAGATATTACCGATGGGTATGGCTGCATCTCAAGCAAGATATTTAGGCTTGACCGCAAGAAAAACCAATACAGAGTATGAAGGACAGCAAGTAAACCAAGCACGTACGGCACTTGCCAACCAGAGTGCTAATTTATTTAATCAACTTTTAGCATTGGAAGTCCCTGTTGCACCGAAGACAACTGATTATACGGAATTACAATATTCTTACAGCGATGGGCCTTATGCAGAGTGTATAGATTCAATGTACGAATTAAGCCCACAAGATGACGGTTACAATTATTTAGTAACCCACCATCATTATGCAGATGTTTATACAGGTATAAGGGAAGTTGAAACTAATCCGGAAGTTAAAGCAGAAGAGGGACCAACCAGAGAAAATATAAATATGTTAAGTTGGGCTTTTACTGCTGATAGAACAACAGGCGATTTAACAAATGTAAAAGTTAAGGGTCAAGATTTAACGCAATATGTCTATGGCTCAAATAATAAGGTTTTAGATGATATTATTGATACGATGCAGAAACAATATGATACGGCAACAGATACAGATTGGGCAGATGCTAAAGCTGACCAATTATCAGGTGGTTTCTGGTTTAATAAAGATGCAAACGGTGTTTATCAAGTTTATTTAGATTCTGATATTGACGACAGTATAGACAGAACAGTAAATCCGATGGATCCTTCTACTTGGGTTGTTGGTGATTCAATAGGCGATTATCATATGATTTACGAACCTAAGTTAGTTGGAAATTGCGAATTAACAAAATATACGGCAGGAGTTGATTCGACTATTGATGCCGCATTAAAACAAATTAAAAGTGATTGGCCTGAAATGGCAAATTATAAGGGCGATATTTATTGGTATGAAGACTTAAATCAGGTTTATTTTTCAACTAAAGATGATTTAATTCATAGTTCTGCAACTTATAATGATCCAAGATATCACACTGAAAATCAAGAAAGATTACCTAGTTATATGGCACAGGCTCTTGAAACAAGAATTGAAGAAACAGAAAGAGCAAGAATTCAAATAAACGGTGAAGGCAGATGGGAGAATATTTCATACGAAAATTCATCAGCAAATTATGTTTTAAATACAGAAACTCAAACAGATACGGCGGCTTATGAAGATGCAATGAATAAATATACTCATGATATTGCGACTTATGAAAAAACAATTGCAGATATAAACGCTCAAACAGAAATTATTCAACAAGAAGACAGAACTTTGGAATTACGTTTAAAACAGCTTGATACAGAACAAAAAGCTCTTCAAACAGAAATGGAAGCAGTTGCAAAAGTAATTCAAAAGAACGTAGAAATGACATTTAAAACCTTCTCTAGTTAATTAAAATGAAAGGGAGAGAGAGAACGTAAGATGGCTTATAAAAATGACAGTTACCTAGTTATAGCAAATAAATTCGGAACAGCAAGTTCCGAAGCCAGAGGCGTGCTTTTTGAAACTTATGACCGATTGAGAGATATAACTGTTTCAGGTCCGACAATTTCAGGAAGCGGATTTGACACTGCGGGAAGTTTTTTATGGCAAATGGCAAGATTATTTTCACCATCAGCATTTATGCCGACAATGGGCGGAAATACAAGTTTAAATATTCCGGGAACATCTTATTGGTCTCCGGTAAGTGGCGGAACTGCAACGGTTAATGGTGGTTATTCCGCATTTGGAATAGGTGATTTAGGAAATTATCCGGGATTTCCGAGTGGAGCCGCTCCTGTATCATGGGGGTTAGGTTCTGATTCTTCAGGATATTATACCGGCGGAGCTTCAACAATAGATGGAATAGGTTCACTCTTAGGATTTGGAAGTTCATCAGATTCTTCAGGTTATTACACAGGCGGTGCTTCTTCTGTCGGAGGAATTGCTGATGTAGCTTCAGCAGCAGCTTACGGCTTAGGAACGGCAAACGGTTATGGATTTGGTGGCGTTAACTTTGTTCTTCCTCTTGCGGGTTGTGTTGCAGGTTGGGGCGGTATAATGCAAGCCGCAGCACCTTATTTGGGTGAATATGGTTTACCTGCTATGGTTATGGGCAACTTGATGCAAGGTACTTCTTCTGCTGCTTTATCCGCTTATCAAAATATTACGGGTAGAATTCAATCCAACGCTGATACAATCCTTTCCAATAAAGTTAAAAATATTGAAACGGTTTGTAAAATGCTTGACACTCAAGGTGAAGTAGTTAGAAAAATGCTTAAGGAAAGTATTGAATCTGATAGTAAAGCAATACAAAATTTATAATTATGATTTTAAGAACATATACAAGAGTTTTAGTTAATAATATTTTTAAACCGAGTTTTTTAATCGGGTTTTCTCATTGGATTGTAAATTTTTATTACAAATTATGGTTTAAAAAGGAAGATTCTCTAAAGTTTTCTGATAATAATCCGACTGTTAACATGAAAAACAAGTGTAATTGTGTTTTTCGTAGTGTAACAGGAGATGAGATAAAGGTTTCATCAATAAAATAGGTCGGATAATTGAAAACATAACTTAATAAATCTTTACGATTAAGGCAATAAGTTTAGAGAAAATGTTTTTATAATTATGAAGACCTTTAGTAACAAAAAAGGGTTAATCATGGAAAATACTTTACAAACGTTACAAGGCAATCTTCACAGACTGGTGAATTTCTTACAATTTGCAAAGGCATACTTTATAAGAAAAAATCCTTTCAAAGCGTTCGCAGCTTCAATAGTCGCAAGTATAAAAGATATGTTGTCAATAAAACAAAAGTTGAAACTTTCAAAGTATAGGGTTAATTATCACCAATATCAACTAAAAAAGATGGAACAATTGATAGCAGAAAACAATGAACATACTTTCCTCAGAGGAAACAAGGTTAATGAAACAAGGTAAAGGCTAGAAAATAAAATGGGTTTAGTAACAACAACAGTAAGAATGATGTACTTAAATGCTTATAGGCTTGACTTAGAGTACAAAATTCAATTGATAACAACCGCAAAAATGGGCTTATCTCAATCTGTTTCGGATTTACTAAATGTGGGTACGGATTTAGATCCGGAAAATCCTGTTGTAAAACAATTAGAACAGCGAAAAGAAAAATTGTATTTATTAGAAAAGAAATTGGATATGCAATTGTCTCAGTATAATAATAAGTTAAAAATGATTGATACAGAAATTGAATCTTGTAAGGCGATGTTTGATAAGAATGTTGAGCGTTCGTTCTCTTACGGCGGAAAATAAGTTTAAAAGGGGCGGTGATAAAATCACCGCCCCTTTTTTATTAAATTAATTAAACTTAAGACTTTGCTTGACAGTAGTTTTTGTATTTGTAATAATTGTAGGGTGAGATAGGTAGATCGTTTATAAATCTTTTTTATAAATAGCAAATTTAAAAGATACGATCCCTTAAAAGAAAGGATACTAAAATGTACGCAATAGTCGAAACAGGTGGTAAGCAATACCAAGTAGAAGAAGGCCGTTATTTAAAAGTTGAACTTTTAGAAGGACAAGCAGAAGATAAAGTGGTTTTTGATAAAGTAGTTATGCTTGTAAACGGTAAAAAATCAAAAGTAGGACAACCTTATGTATCAGGTGCATCTGTAGAAGGTGTTATCATGGTTAATGATAAGGAAAAGAAAGTTATAGTTTATAAACAAAGACCTAAAAAAGGTTATAGACTTAAACAAGGACACAGACAGATGTTTTCAAAAGTTATGATAAACAAAATCAGAACATCTGCACAGAAGAAAACAAAATCCGCTGAAGAAGTTGTAGAAGAAGCGTAAATAAGTAACTTAAAAATAGAAAGAGGAATAAAATGGCACACAAGAAAGGTATGGGATCAACTCGAAACGGGCGTGATTCGGAAGCGAAACGATTAGGTGTTAAAAAATTCGGTAATGAAATTGTCAAAGCCGGTAATATAATTGTCAGACAAAGAGGAACAAAGTTCCACCCTGGAAATAATGTGGGAATTGGTTCTGATGATACTTTGTTTGCACTTGTAGACGGAGTTGTTAAATTTGAAACATATAGACGTGATAGAAAACAAGTTAGCGTTTATTCAGTTTAATAATCAAGTTTAAAAAATAAAAAAGGCGGGCAGTTTTTTAAAAAACTGCCCGCCTTTTTTTACTTATATAAAAAGAAAGGGGCGATTAAGAAAATCGACCCTCGGAATGCTTTTTGTAAAACTTTTTTCATTCCTCGCAAAATGTAGTGTGAAAGTGTGTAATGTGAAAGTGTAAAAAGGATTTGATCTAAACGATCAATCTTACATATAAATAAAGTAATTTTTATTAAAATAATTGACAAAAAATATATAAAAAGTATTTATTTGTTACATTTTGAAACAATTGAACAGGCATAAATAAATAAAATCTTTAAATAAGAATTTATTTAGATTAGAATAGAACTTGTTGGCGAAGAGGAATTGGAGATGTTGATGTATAATGTTGCGATAATAGGCGGAGGGCCTGCAGGAATATTCAGTGCTTTAGAGATAATGAAATTAAGACCGGAATGGAAAGTTGTTTTAGTTGAAAAAGGTAAGAGAATTGAAAAGAGGAAATGTTTTTTAAGAGAGGGAGCAAAATCTTGTCCGAATTGTAGAGTTTGCGGTTTGTTGTCAGGCTGGGGCGGAGCAGGTGCTTTTTCAGACGGAAAACTTACATTAACGCCTGATGTTGGCGGACATTTAGTTGATTATATGCCAAGAGAAAAAGTTGAAGATTTAATTTCTTATGTTGACAAATTATATTTAAAATATGGAGCAACAGATGAAGTTTTTGGAACAGATAAAGAGGTTTTTGCTGATATTGAAAGGCAAGCTACACTTGCCGAATTAAAACTTATTTATTCTCCTGTCAGACATTTGGGGACGGAAAGAAGTTTAGATGTATTAAAAAATATGCAAGATTTTTTATCTGATAAAATTACGATTTTAAATGATGAGCTTGCTGATAAATTAATTGTTGAATGTGAGCAAGTAAAGGGATTTACGACGAAAAGCGGAAAAGAAATCAGGGCGGAATATACGATTATTGCCCCCGGAAGAGAGGGTGCTGATTGGCTTACAAAAGAATTTGCAACGAATAAAATCGGAATGGTTAATAATGCTGTTGATGTTGGGGTTAGGGTGGAACTTCCTGCACCTGTTTTTGAACCTGTTACAGAAAAATTATATGAATCAAAATTAATTTATCACTCACCTACATTTGGCGATGAAGTCAGGACTTTTTGTATGAATCCTAATGGAGAAGTTGTAAGCGAAAATTATAACGGGATTTTGACGGTAAACGGACATAGTTATGCGGAAAAACGTACTAATAATACAAATTTTGCATTGTTAGTTTCAGAAAAATTTACGGAACCGTTTAAGGAACCGATTGCTTACGGTCAACATGTGGCAAGACTTGCCAATATGCTTGCAGGTGGGGTTTTGGTGCAAAGGTTCGGCGATTTGTTAGATGGAAGGCGTTCGACACCTGATAGAATTAAATCAAGTATAATCACGCCGACATTAACTTCTGCAACTCCGGGAGATTTAAGTTTGGTTCTACCTTATCGTCAAATGCAAAGCATTATAGAAATGCTTTATGCTTTGGATAAAATCGCACCGGGGACTGCTTCCAGATATACTCTTCTTTATGGGGTTGAGGTTAAATTTTATTCAGGAAGGGTTAAACTCACTGATGAATTAGAAACAGAAGGGGTTAAAAATTTATTCACAATAGGTGATGGAGCAGGTGTTACAAGGGGATTAATTCAAGCTTCTTGTTCAGGCGTCCATGTTGCAAGAACTATTTGTAATAGAGGGTAAATGTTATTATGTCTGATGCACAAATTCTTTCGGGGTTAAGTTTAGAACAAATTGAAAAAATTGTTGATGAATTGGGTGGTTCTAAATTTAGAGCCAAACAGATTTTTAATTGGATTTACAATAAATCTGTCGCTTCAATTGATGAAATGACTGATTTAAAAAAAGAATTCAGGGAAGAATTAAAAAAGATAGCGACGGTTACTGATGTAAAAATCAGGCAAAAACAAGAGAGTTCTGACGGTACGATTAAATATTTGGTTGAATTCCCTGATAAAAAATGTGTAGAAACGGTCTTAATGAGGTTTGATAACAGGGCAAATTTAACGGCTTGTGTAAGTTCTCAAATAGGTTGTGCTTGTGGTTGCAAATTCTGTGCTACGGGAAAACAAGGTTTTAAGAGAAATCTTGAAGTACAAGAAATTATTGAACAAGTTTTGACTATACAAAGAGATACGGGCTTAAAAGTTACGAATATTGTTTTTATGGGGCAGGGAGAACCTTTGCTGAATTTGGAAAATGTCCTTTGTGCTTTAGAAATTTTTAATAAGAATTTTCAAATCGGGCAGAGAAGAATTACGATATCTACAAGCGGGATAGTGCCTTCTATTGATAAACTGGCTGATTTGGAGTTGCAATCGACTTTAGCAATTTCTTTGCATGCTTCAAATTCTGATATGCGAAAAAAGATTATGCCTATTGAAAACAAATATGATATGAAAATGTTAAAATCTTCTTTAAAAAATTATATAAATAAGACTGGTAGGCGAATTACTGTTGAATATATTTTGATAAAAGGTATTAATGATGATTTTGAAACGGCAAAGGAACTGGCTCTTTATTTAAAAGATTTGAAGTGTAATATAAATTTAATTCCTTATAATTCTGTTGATGAAGAATTTAAGAAACCATCAAAGAAAGACGTGATGAAGTTTAAATTTTTGCTTGAAAGCACCGGAAAAAAAGTTACGGTAAGGTTAGAACGTGGTGCTGATATAGATGCGGCTTGCGGACAATTGTCGGGTAAAGTCAGTTAATAATTATTTCTAAAAAGTCGATATTAATTTTTGATATTAACGAAATAATCATAACAAAAATGCATTCCGTCTGCTGAAGCAACCTGCATAGCATTTTCTTATATAATTATCTCGTTAATATTTTTCAATTACACTTTAAATAAAGGATAATTCTGCTATTTTGGTGTGATATAATATTTTTATGAAGAGAATTATATTAGCATTATTGATTTTAATAATTTCAGGTACGAGCGTATTTGCAGAAACAAAACCGGCAACTTATACTCAACCGGTATCGCCTATTCAACCGCAGGCAATTTCGTTTGAATTTTGTAATAGAATTTTTAAGATGGATAATAAAAAATTATTTTATTTGACGTTGGCAAGTATCAATGCAAATCGATTTCTTATAGATGAAATTCAAACAAAGAGCGGTTATGTGATTTTTACAGCTAATAAACAACAATTTTTAGCTTCAATTATTAATATTGATAGTAAAAATTCTTTATTAAAAGTTACGCCATGTGACAATAATTATTATTTTCCTTCAGGAATTGTTCAAAATATTTATAAATATATTGAACTTAATTTAGGCACAAATCTTGAGGTTTTAATTTAGTAATTATTTTTTGTTCTCAGTTGGGGCATAATAATATTTCCAACCTTTTTCATAAGCTCCTGCAACAGCTTTTGCAAAAGTTTTACGAGTTGCCCAATAAGCTGTGTGAGCAGTAAAGAAGGTTCTTTTGCCCCAAACATTTGACGTATCATAGATAAATCCGTTGTCAGGTTTTATTTCAAAATCAAATATGTCGGAAGATTTTTTTATTTGTTCAGGAGTGTAATTTCTTGAATTTGGAAATCCTAAAGGGTCTTCACGATAATTTATGGTGAGCCAAAACATGTCATTTTCAACTAAGTATCTAAAAAGACTTTTGTTAAAAACCGTAATCGTATAGCTTGGGTCTGTAAAATCAGAATAGAAAAGCGGAAGCGGACTTGCGTAATTTACAACTCCTCTGACCATGCCTTCGGGAGCACATACATCTTGAGAAATGGCATCTAAATTTTTATAATTCTTTTTAAATTGTTCAAAATTTTCATTTGCAAAAATATCACCATCAAGTGTAATTACTGCTAAATCAGCTTTTGAAATAGCGTCTATACAAGTGTTTTTCGTAGGATTTTGCAAAACAAAGTTAATATATTCTTGCGGAACATGTGATTTCTTAATAAATCTTTCTGAGGAAATGTAGCGTAATTTGTGGAAAAGATATTCAAAGGAAACGAATGAGCCTGCGGAATATCCGAATAAAACAACTTGCCTGTTGAGGGCGGCTTCTTGTTTAACTTTTAGATTTAATTCTTCCAATAAAGTTTTCATGTTGTGATATTTTTGAACCCAAATTGCATCATGCATAATTGTTGCAAACATCCATCTGACCTGATAAGCAAGCCAAGGGCTTACCCCTTTTGATATAGCAAGGTTTTGTTCCATAAAAGATAAATCACGTTCACTTTTGTCGCCCCAAAAATAAATTACGGGTTTATCCACGATTTTATATTCGCCGTTTTTTAAAATTCTTGCTTTAGTTGTCGGATTTTTTTCGAAAGCTTTTTTCATTACCGGGTGAAGTTTTGCAACTCCTTTCAAATACCAAACTTCCATTTTTACTGTGTTGTTGTTCGCTCCGTTTATATAAAGAAAGCTTATTTCTTTGCTTGCATTTATATTTGGAATTGATTGGGCGAAACTGCAAGTTTGAAAAGTAAGCAGTGTTAAAACGGTTAATAAAATCCTTAACATAGATAACTCCTTTTTGCTTTTTATATTATAATACAAACTATGAGTAATATGTCGGAAAATAAAACTTTGGCACAATTTGTCCAAGAAAATAGAGATAAATTCGGGCTTTCTGCTTTGGGATTGTCTCGAAAAGCTAATTTGCCGTTGGAATTTTTGGAAAGAGTTGAAGCCGGTGAAGAACTTTTTTTATCGACGACGGCAAGACAAAAACTTGCAAAGGCTTTAAAATGTTCGCTCGATGAAATTAAAAGTTTAGAGAAAAGTTTTGATTCACACTTCGTTTCAGAAGAATTTATTTCTCAATATAAGGAACGGATTTTAAATGGGGAAGAAGATTTGATTTGCCCAAAATGTGGCGCCAAGCTTATTTCTGTTGTCGATACGATGTATGATTTAGAAGATAATATCGTTTTTGTGCCGAAAGCTCGCTGTGAAAAATGTGTTTTTCAAATTAAATAATTTTTAAAAGCAAAATCTTATACAAAAGTTATAGAAAGTTGCAACTTTCTGATAATTTATCTCTGCCGATATCCTTAATATAATGTATATGTTAGGGATAATAAAACTTTATTTTGCGCAATGTTTTTTTATAACCCTTAATCAACAGAGAAGCGGATGTGTAATGATTAGCATTTTGACGGACAATGCGAATTTATTAATGCAGACGAATCTAAATAAGGCTACCAATCGATTGGACCTTATTATGAGTCGCCTATCTTCCGGCTGCAGAATTAACAGTGCTAAAGATGATGCAGCAGGTTTGGCAATAGCATCTTCTCTGGAATCATCAATCAGGGGCTTAAATCAAGCAAGCTCCAATGCTCAAATGGGGGCTGAACTATTTAACAATAGGTTCAGGAGCATTGTCAACAATGACATCAATAGCACAAAGACTTAGGGATTTGTCCGTACAGGGTGCAAACAGCACTTATAGTTCGTCGTCAAGAAATGCGATGCAAAAGGAAGGAGATGAATTAGTCGCAGAGTTACTGAGGATTAAAGAATCAACGGAGTTTAATGGGATAAAAATCTTCGGTAGTGGCACTGCTGTTGGTGGTGCCGAAAATACAGATGAATTGGACTTTGCTCCGCTTCCCATGATGGCAATGGGTGAAATGGATTTTGCACCTGCTTCTGCTGATAGCAGCGGAGTTACAGGCGATTTTATCGGCACTGTAAATCAAATAACAGAAGAAAATATTCCTGAAGGATATACGGCAATTCGGACTGTTGAAGATTTGAATAATATCCGAAATAATCTTTCAGGCAACTACATTTTGATGAATGATCTTGATCTTTCAAGTATAGCTAATTGGAATCCGATTGGATATTACAATTCAGCGTCTGATTATGCTGAATTTTCAGGCGATTTCAATGG
>CAYYAL010000007.1:33266-34717 GCA_964469445.1 uncultured Muribaculaceae bacterium | reverse complement strand
GAATCACTTGCACCTGCTTTTCTTTTGCAATTTTCTGCATAAACATCAGCCGCATTCAAATATTCTTCCAAAGAAATTGAACCGTTTTTATCTTTATCATACAACATTAAATCTTCGCTCATGCCTGCAACATCTGATTTTTCCAAACGCATTGTTGCTTCTTTATTCATAGTTACAGAAAATGCATGCAAAGTATTTTGATTGCTTGATTTATTTCCGTTTACTTGAAGTTTTCCATCTTCAACTGCATTGCTTCTTTCGTTATTTCTATTCCAGAAAACGTGTGCAAGATCATGATTATTTGTTAAAACTTTTTTTGTTCCGTCAGAATAAGTTACAACATAAACTTCATCGGCAGCTAATGTATAAACTTTTAAATCACCATCTGCATCTGATATCTGTGTTTTATCTCCATTAGCCTTTTGAACTTCTACTTTTGAAACTCCGCCTAATGAATTGTCTTTAACTCCATCATCAGAACTTCCGCCATCTTTATTTGCTTCGGAAGATTTTCCACTCTTATCATTTGATGGGGAAGAACTTCCGTTATCAGCATTTGTTTTTCCGCTTTTATCACTTGATGATGAAGAACTTCCATTATCAGCGTTGGTTTTTCCGTTTTTATCGTTTTCTGCGGAATCACTTCCGCTGTCAGTAGTTGAAAGAGAACCGTAAGTATAATAATTGCCGAAATCAAAATTGCCAAAACCAAAATTATTATTATTGCCTTCTGTATATGGTCTTAAAAATAAAGACATAGCCCCTGCAAACATAGCATTATCTAAACCTGATGGAACTACTGATGCCCCAAGCATTCCGCTAAGACCTGATAAACCTCCGTAAAGCATACTTGCTCCGGCTGTAAATCCTCCAACCTGCCAAGGATTTCCTTGATATCCTTGCAAATTTGAAAAATTAGGAAATGACCCCATATAACCACTGCCGACACCCATTGAAATATCTGCTGACATATTTGTCATAAATGGTAAATATGAATAATTAGCCATTGTATACATTGGATTTTGACTTACGCCCCATGCCATATAAATATATCCTTTAATTTTCCTCGTTACTCATGTAAAGTCTTTTTTTCATGTAAAATTGACCCTTTTAGGCAGTTTTATAAAGTTTTGTAAACAAAAACTATTTTTATGAAATTGAATAAAATAATTTGTTTTTATATAAGAGTACAGAGAGAATAATTTTTGAAGGAGCAAACACGATGGACTTTACCTTTAAGTCATTTTCTAATGCATCAAATTTTAATAATTCAAAATCCGAAACAGCAGGTTCACTGGCATCAGATAAGCAAGTA
Source organism: uncultured Muribaculaceae bacterium (assembly GCA_964469445.1). Taxonomy (GTDB): domain Bacteria; phylum Cyanobacteriota; class Vampirovibrionia; order Gastranaerophilales; family Gastranaerophilaceae; genus CAYYAL01. The sequence continues at coordinate 33,402 of CAYYAL010000007.1, read as the reverse complement.
GAAACCGCAGGCTCTTTGGCTTGGGTATCGAAAAGTGCTGATTTTGATACGTTTAATTCATCAAACCCATTTGTAAACGGACTTGGCAGTATGTTCGGCGATGGAGAATGTTCCGATATGATAGCAATGACAAGTG
>CAYYAL010000007.1:29663-33166 GCA_964469445.1 uncultured Muribaculaceae bacterium | reverse complement strand
AACATATCATCAAATGAACATTTATCAAGATATCCTTTTTCTATCCAATAACCATTACTTTCATCAGGTAACCAATTGGAAGTTTTAGCGTCCCAGCCACCCCTTTTAATAATAGCTTCAGCCAAGGTTCCGTCAGTATAATTTGTCCCTTGTTTTGAATGATCAAAAATGTAAACCTTAGGGTTCAATTCATTAGCTTTGAAATAACCTTCTTTTTCTAATTTAGGACTTAACGCTTGTACAGCTTCTCTAAGTAAAGCTATTTTTTTAGTTTCTAAATCAGTTGGAGTTGATGGCAAGTGATTTCTTTGTTCTTTTAAAAAGTCCGTAATATTTTGCATTCCAATATCTGCAAAACCACGTTGACAAATCACGTATCCGTTTTTACTCAAGTCATCAACCAAAGCATCGTCTATTTCACAGGTGGCAGCAATATATTTTTCAGGGAAATTTATTTTCACGCGTTTATTACTGCAATAACCAACTCCATCAAGAATACCTGCAACGGCCTTCCCCAAAGGTGTATCTTTCTCAGCGGTTGTCCAATATTTTTCTAATGAAAGCAAGGCTTGTTGAACTTCTTCTTTAGAGGTTCCTTCATTATCTGCAAAATATTTCATAATATTTTTTAAATCTTTTTCATTCATAGAAACCCTATCACGAGAAGGGTCAAAAACAACTTCCTCCCCGCTATATTCAGAATATTGTTTTTTTGCAGGAATTTTTTCTTTAAAGAAGATATTTGCTCCGTCTAAACCTTCATAACTTCCGTCAAATTCAAATTTTTGACCGTTCATATAAATTCCGCCTTTTTCTCCTTCTGGCAGAGTTTTTATAGCAAAAAGATTATTTTCAAAATCTAAGTTATTAAAATCTTTATTTGACGAATGATAAAATCTATTGATTGATGATTTTAAAGAATTTAAGAAATCAACATTATCCGTTTCAAATTCCAAATAATTTCCCTTTTGCGGAGTAACTTCATCAACAGAATATTTTAAAACATCTTTACCTATTTTCCCTTTTCCTGCTTCATAAGTAACCTTCCAATTATCAGAAGCTATTTTAACATCACTTGAACCACAGTCTTTTAAAAGTTTTAAAACTGTCATTTTCAAACCTTCACCATAGTTTCCTGCAGCCTTTCCATCATCTCTTTTAGAACTTTCGCCTAAAAGAATTGCTTTATCATGCGAATACTCACCTTTTCCTTCAATTCTTACTTTGTATTTTCCGTTAGCTGTCGGTGTATAATTTATTTTTACACCATCTAAAGTTTGTCCATGACCATCATAGAAATTTTGCAACAAATCTCTTGAAATCTTATCATTATTCCACTGAACAGAATTTGCATAATCCATACTTATCGTTGTTTCATTTTTAGAAACAGTATTAATGTTACCTCTTGTATAAGTACTCGGTTTTATTTCTCCATTTACAGGCACTTCAAAATTATATGCTTTTCCTTCAAAGAAATCAGGTATTTCAATTTCTTTAAATTCTGCCCTTGCCGCAGGTCTTTGCAATGGTAAAAATTCCATACCGTCTGTTGATTTAACTACTTCTTCAGCAGGAGGCTTCGTTGGATCATAATCTAATTCTATTTTATTAATTTTTCCTTTTAATTCATCAACATATTTTCCATCAACAACATTATTAAAATCATCATTAATTTTTTGAATATCTTTTCCGAATTGTTCTTGAAGAGCTTTAACTTTTGCTTCCATATCCTTTTGAGCTTTTTCTTCAACATCAGTTACCATTTTTTTGGCTTTTTCTTCAGCAGCCGCAATTCCTTTTTTTGCCAAATCTTGAGCATTAGAAACAAGCTTATTTGACCTTCCCTTTAAAACAGCTGCCGTAACACCTACTCCTGAAAGTGTTGCCGCAAGAGCAATTCCTGCTGTCTTTAAATAGTTTGAAGGAGGCGGAACTTCTTTTTGTGTTGTTTTTTCAAAAGTGTCAGGAGCTTGAGACATTTTTGAATAAGGAACATAAACTTTTTTATCTGTATTTTTATCATCAACAGAATTAACCAAACCACTAAATGTAATCTTATCAATCATGCAACTTTAACCTTTCTTTCATGTAAAGTTAAATAAATCAAAAAAATTGCTGTAAAAAACATAGTATTTTACAATTTTTAATACCTAGAAAGAGGCGAAGGCATGACGTGGGGAAAGATGACAGGAAGCTCGGAGAGCAGGAAGGCAGGTAAAATACATGCCATTTTGAAGCGACATGTGTAGAATTTTTTTATTTTTTTATTTTTTTTAAAAATTCCTCTGCCGATTTTTGCGGATTTTCAGAATTTATAATCGCTCTTACAACTGCTATTCTTCCAATACCATTATTTAAAACGTCTTCACAATTTGTTAAATCAATTCCGCCAATTGCAAATGCAGGTATTTTTATATTTTCACTAACCCATTTTACATATTCTAACCCGACAGCTTTTCTTCCTTTTTTAGTAGGAGTTTCAAACACAGGACCAACTCCGATATAATCTACTCCTTCTTCAATCGCTCCTTGTGCTTGTTCAATTGCATGGGTCGATTTTCCGATAATCATATTTTCTCCGACAAGTTTTCTCACATCAGAGATCTTCATATCATCTTGACCTACATGAATTCCATCAGCTTCCGCCAGCATTGCTATATCAACTCTATCGTTTACAATAAAAATTACGTCATATAAATCACAAAGTTGTTTAACTTTTTTTGCCAATTCCACAAAATCTTTTGTGCAAAGATTTTTTTCTCTCAATTGCAAAATGTCAATTCCGCCTTTTAAAGCCAAAGCCACTGCATTTAAAAATTCGTCCTGCGTTTCAAATTTATCAGAATTAGTTACTAAATAAAGTTTTTTATCCGAAAGTTTTAATTTATTATATTTTTCTTTCAATCTTTCCCACATAATTTGTTCTAAAGTATAAGATTTATAACGTAATTTTTCAAAAAGTTCAGAACTTTTATTATCTTCAAAAGAATATTCACTGAGTGTTCTTAACGCTTGCTGAAGCCTTTTTATATTCGCTTTAAAAATGTTTTCAATATCATTTCTGTGAGTTGAATTTTCCATATCAACACCGACATCATCTTGAGTATTACGTGATTTTAAACAGTTTTCATAATCTTTTTCCTGCACCAAATTTATTTTATGCCTTATATCCTTCAATTGTTGCGACAAATCCTTATCGTCCAACAAAAATCTGGCGATTTCTTCCAAAATTCTTGTGGCTTCTGTCGCTCTATTCAAATTTGCATCTATAATTCGTTTCATTTTCACCTTTATATCTAAATAAACTACCTAACAGATTATATTACAAAGACTAAGTTTTTTCTTTATCTTCCTTATTAAAATTAATTTATGCAAATGATAAATTATAAAAAATTATCACAGGAAGAAATTATAACTCTTGCACAAAATAATGACCTTAAAGCAATGGAAGAGCTTATTAAACGTGAACAAAAAAATATTTATGCAACCTTTTCTTACCTTAC
>CAYYAL010000007.1:28352-29563 GCA_964469445.1 uncultured Muribaculaceae bacterium | reverse complement strand
TTATGTATGAGTACTGCCGAATTAACTTGTAATCAAGTAAACGGTTTATTATCTTTTTATATTGATAATAAATTGAGCGAAACACTGAAAAATATGGTCGAATTTCATTTGGAAATTTGCCCTATTTGCAGAAAAAAAATGGAGGAAATGACTATAATGCTACATTCTTTAAAAGAAATTTTCACAAAAGTTTCTTCTATTACTTTAGAAAAAAAACAGGAAGAAGATCCTTTTAACCAATCACAGTACAAAGAATTTCATGAAAATATTTCTGCATATATTGATAATGAATTATCCGATAATGAAAACTTAAATGTCAAAAAATATGCAATTACAAATCAACTGGCAAGAACTCAACTTGAAAATGCTTTTAAAATGCAAGCTCTGATAAATAATTCAGTAAAAAAACAAAAAAAGCACATGAATAAAGATTTTTCAGGAAACATCTTAAATCAAATAGACTTTTCAAGAAATATCTACTCAAGCGATTCTTTCTTCAAAATTGCAGGAATTTTTATATTTATAATGTTTACACTATCAATAATTGCAATACAAATTTTTTCGATTTAATCAATCATGTCTTCGAAATTAACAGTATCATTATAACTAAACATATTAACCATTGTATATAAAATTTTAGGCGAAAACTTCTTAGAACCATATTCCAAAATAGCTCTAAGTGCATCTTTCGTATTTTTAACCTTATAATGAGTTTTGTTAAAAGTAATATTATCAAAAGTATTGCAAACATTTATAATTTGGCTGTCTAAATCAATCCAATCTCCGGAAAGACCTTGCGGATAGCCTGAACCGTCATTGTTTTCATGATGTTCCAAAGCAACTTTGGCAATTTGCTCAGATAAACCCATTTCATTCTTTATAATATTGTAACCCTCTGTCGTATGAAGATACATTGTTCTTGAAGTTCCATCGTCTTCAACTCTTGTTTTTCCTATATCATGTAAAAGACCTGCAAGAATAACTTCTCCAACTCCTGTATCATCAAAGCCTAATCTTTGTGCAACCGCTCCGCTTAAAATAGCTGTATTTAAAGCATGACATTTACTATATTCTCCAAGCAGTTTTATCTCGGAACAATACATTATATCCGCCATATCAGTTATTATTTCTTGAAAAATCTGATCTCTTATATCAACATAAATATTAACGGTTTCCGAAGGACTTTTTTTACTAAACATTTCAACTGCATT
>CAYYAL010000007.1:26887-28252 GCA_964469445.1 uncultured Muribaculaceae bacterium | reverse complement strand
CCCGTATCTGAAAAAACATTATACGGTAAAATCTTTTGCTCACTTATCTCTTCAATTGTAATTTCTATCATAATTTGTAAATTATATCCTTTTTTATTGCAAAAAACAACACTTCAAATATAGTATCTTATTTTAATTTTTAATATTTTTTTCATCTTGTTTGATAAAATCACATAGATTTTCAAGTCGTTTATCTTCCATTTTATCAATAAAATCTTCTATTTTATCAAGTTTTTTTAATTCAAACCCAACTTCTGCAAGAAGCACACAATCGTTACAAAGCCTAAAATCACCGTATTTTATGGAACCTGCCAAACACTTTCTTTGACCGCAAGCATCGCATTCAAAATAATCATTAATGATATCAGGATTTTCTTCTATATCATCAAGTCGCATTTGTTCGGCAACAAATTGCATTTCTTCTATAACTTCTTTTTCTGTCTTGCTCAAATTACTAACTCCTTCATTTCTAAAACAGCTTTTTCCAAACCGACAAAAATTGCTCTGGAAATTATACTGTGTCCGATGTTTAATTCACATAATTTCGGAATACTTTTCATTCTGTGAACATTTTGATAATTCAAACCATGACCTGCATTAACTTTTAAACCCAAATTTTGAGCAAAAACAGTTGCACCTTTAAGTTTAATAAATTCAGTTTCTTCATCAACAGTACCGTAAGCGTTTGAATATGCACCCGTATGCAATTCAATAAATTGAGCCGAAGTCTTTGATGCAGCAGATATTTGAGCTAATTCAGGGTCTATAAACAAACTTACATAAATTCCTGCATCAACAAGGTCTTTAATAAATGGAATTGCTCTATCTAGTTGACCTGCAACATCAAGTCCGCCTTCTGTCGTAATTTCCTGTCTTTTTTCAGGAACTATACAACAAGAATATGGTCTAAGTGCAAGTGCTATTTCTTTCATTTCATCAGTCATAGCCATTTCCAAGTTTAATCTTGTTCTTAAACATTCCAACAAAATCTTTAAATCATTATCTTTTATGTGCCTTCTATCTTCTCTCAAATGAACCGTAATTCCATCTGCTCCACACTTTTCGCATATTTTTGCACATTCCAAAATATCAGGTTCCCCACCACCTCTTGCATTTCTCAATGTCGCAATATGATCTATATTTACACCTAATAACATATCAATAAAACCTTATTTCCTACTAAATAAAGTTTATACCAAATAAATATTTATGTAAAATTTTTCATGTTAAAATTATTCACATGATAGTAATTATTGACTACGGTGCAGGAAATTTAAAAAGCATTTGCAATATGCTTGATTTTCTCAACCAAAAATATATAATTTCTTCAAAAAAAGAAGATATTCTCTCTGCCGAAAAAATAAT
>CAYYAL010000007.1:25231-26787 GCA_964469445.1 uncultured Muribaculaceae bacterium | reverse complement strand
CTTCTTAAAGAAGATTATTTCTATTTTGTAAATTCTTACTATGTTTGCCCTGATGAAAAATCAATAATTTCCTCAATAACCGATTATAACGGAGAATTTTGTTCTTCTATTGAATATAAAAACGTTATTGCAGTACAATTTCACCCTGAAAAAAGTTCTGGAGCCGGTATTGAATTTTTTAGAAATTGGCTTAAAAAATAGCCCATTTGAACTTTACTTTCAAGACTTTATGATTTATAATAGAACCAATAAATTGTTACTATATTTAAAAAGGAAATAATTATGTTTAAAAAAGTTTTATCATCATTCTTAAGCTTATGTCTTATGAGCTTTTATGCACTGCCTGCTTTATCTTTTGACGGAATTAAAGATATTTCAAAAGATTATTGGGCATCGAAAGAAATTAATGACGTTGTTAAAAATAATGTTATGAATTTAGATGAAAACGGAAATTTTAATCCTGATGATAAAGTTACCAGAGTTGAATTTGTTCAATCATTACTAAAAATATTATCAAATGACAATCTTGATGTAACAATTAAAAATTCATTTAAAGATGTAGCTGAAACATATCCTGCATATTCTGACATTTTACGCTCAGAACAATTGGGATTAGTTTATGGATATCCTGATAAAACTTTCCGTCCTGAAAGAGTTTTAACAAAAGCCGAAGTTACATCAATTATAAGCCATATTACAAAAGAAGTTTATTCAGAAACTTCTGTCTTAGATAAATTTACCGATCAAAATAAAATCCCAACTTGGGCAACTTATGCTTACGCAAAAACCACAAAACTCGGTTTATACGTAAATTATCCTTATGAAGATGTCCTAAATCCTTCTAAAGATTTAACAAGAGCAGAAGCTGCAGTTCTTTTGTTTAAACTCAGAAATGCTTTGGGCTTAATTAAAGAAGAATTCAAAAATGTTGCACCGAAAAAAGTTGAAGAAAAACTTTTAAATATAGAACATCTTAATGTTAATAAAAAAGCTCCGAACAATGAAGTAAGAGTAACTAATATAAGAAAAATCGTAGCTGAAAATAATGTTTTACAAGTTGCATTTGAATCAAAATTTAATTCAAAAAAAGCTGCGACAGGCGATATAATAAACTTTACGGCTCCTCAAGATGTATTTACACAAGAAGGAACATTGGTTATACCTAAAAATTCAAAACTTGTTGCTCAAATAATAAATATACAAGCACCAAAATGGTTCAACAAAAATGCCAGAGTTGATTTATTATTCAAAAACCTTGTATTGCCTGACGGAAGAGTAATGGAACTTAACGCAAAACCATTTACAAAAGACGGATTATTAAAAGAAGGTCCTTGGATGACATTCGGAAAACTTTCCCTTTACACCCTAACTCTTGGAATTGCAGGTGCAGGTGCAGGTGTTGGGTTTGCTTTCATACCAAAACCGGCTCTTATCGGAACAGGACTTGCAATAGGTATCCCTGTTGGTTGCGGAGTTGGACTTATCACAGGGCTTATCACAAAAGGTCTTCATTACAGAACAAAAGCCGGCGAAAAAATCTATATATTACTTCAAAC
>CAYYAL010000007.1:0-25131 GCA_964469445.1 uncultured Muribaculaceae bacterium | reverse complement strand
AGAAAATTATAATTCATTACCTGCAAATATTTCATATTTTTCAAAATTAAAAAGTAATAAGACAAAAGCCGTTCTAAACGGAACTTATAAAGAATATGTAGAGGCTTCAAAGAAATTTGCTAAATCGGCAAAAATTGATATGAAATATGCGGTCAAAGCCCCAAATGTAAAAGTCGAAAATATTCCAATAAAAAAACAGGCAAAAATGCTCTGGTTCTTAATCAGAGATACTTTCAGAACTAAAACACCTGAAGAAAAGGCCTTAAATCAATATGTTAAATCCTTAAAAAGATAATTTAACTTATCTTTTTCGCATCAAAATCTTTACCGCCGACAATTTTCAAATGTCTATGTTCGCCTTCGCCAACACTTTGACTTTTTAAATTATGTTGTTCGATTAATTCATGTTGAAGCTTTCTTATCTGCTGATTTTGAGGAGTTAATTCAATATGTTCGGCTCCTTCCATAATCTTTTTTATAGCTGTTTTTGCTTCATCTAAGGCTCTTTCTGCATCATCATAATAACCTTGCAATGTTTCCGTCGCTTCTTGAACATTAAGTGCATCTTTTATAACTTTTTGAATTTGTGCCATTGAATTTGTTTTTACAAAATGAATTTGTAAATGATAATCATTAGCCGTCGCAAGTATTTTTGCTCCACCTTTAGCAAAATTCTTATGTGCAATTACAATATCAGCTTCTTCAATATTTCTGGTAATTTCCGCATTCAAATCAAGCCTTTCGATAACTTTTTCAACAATACTTCTTGAAACTGCATAAATATAAATCTTTTTAAAATTCTTAACTTCATCAACATAATTTTTTCTAGAGAAAGAAAATTTCAAACTATCAGAAGCCTGCGGAAGAATTTTTTGCTCAAGATGATTGATTTGCCCCGATATAGTAGTCAAATCTTCGGGCTTATATTCTTGATCAACCTTTCTGATTTCAGGACGAATAGGCCAACCTCTTAAAATATAATCAACAGCTTCCGCCGTATCTTTATAAACAGCAAGCGTGTTTCTGTCAATAATTTCAATAACAATATCAAAAGTCGGTTGTTTTTCACGTTCTAAAACAGTCTTTTGACTTTGTCTGCGTTTTGCTTCATCGTCACCCAAAGTAACAGATTGAACGCCCCCAACCAAATCTGATAAAGTAGGGTTTTTAATTAAATTTTCCAAACTGTTTCCGTGTGCCGTTGCAATTAGCATAACACCACGTTCAGCAATTGTTCTTGCTGCTTGTGCCTCGGCTTCTGTACCTATTTCATCAACAACAATAACCTCAGGCGTATGATTTTCAACAGCTTCTATCATAATGTCTTTTTGAAACTCAGGTTGTCTAACCTGCATTCTACGAGCCTTACCGATAGCTGGGTGCGGAGTATCTCCGTCACCTGCAATTTCATTTGAAGTGTCAACTACAACAACTCTTTTACCCATTTCATCAGCTACAAGCCTTGAAATTTCTCTTAACTTCGTCGTCTTTCCAACTCCGGGACGTCCCAAAAATAAAATGCTCTTATTCATCATACATACATCTTTTATGCATGCAATTGTCCCCGTAACAACTCTACCAATTCTGCATGTAAGTCCTACAATTTTATCTTGCCTGTTTCTTATAGCACTTATCCTGTGGAGTGTTCCGGGGATTCCTGATCTGTTATCCGTAGTAAAATCTTGTACTTTTGTCGTTATAAAATCAATTTCTTCGTCCGATATCGGATTGTTTGTTAAATACTCTATTTTTCCCGATGAATGTCGAATTTCCGGAAGTCGCCCGATATCAAGAACAAGCTCTATAACATCTTCCATGTTATCTTGATTTATCGCTTTTGCGATATTGGGCGGGAGAATTTCAATTAATCTGTCCAGATCACTGTGAAATTGCATATTCGTCATTCTTTGCCTCTTTCTTTTATGTATAATTATATTAGAATTTCAGGCGGAAGTATTTTATTTAATTTTTCTTTACACTTTTATTATAACACTTTTTTTAACTTTTTTATAGAGTGAATAGGTTATTAAGTGTAGTAATCTTTACATAAGTTTATAAAAACAAACGTCAAAATGTTTATTATCCTTGAAATTTTGTTATTTAAGAAATATTAAGTGTATTGTTTGCAATAATTATTTTTTTATAATAAGTCTTTTTTCTCATAATTAAAGGTATTTGCATGACAAATTTTTGTATTTATTATAAAATTCTAATATACGGTAGGATAAAAAGGAGAAAATTATGGTAAGAAAACCTATTATTGCAGGAAATTGGAAAATGAATAATCTTCAAAGCGAAGCAAAGGAATTATTTGCAGGGATAAAATCTTATGTAAAAGATTTTTCAGCACAAGATCTTCCAACAGTTGTAATTGCACCGACATTTACAAGTTTGGGTGCGGTAAGCAGTTTAAAATGTGATTGCGGTTGCGGTTGTAATAAGATTTCAATTGCAGGTCAAAATTGTCATTGGGAAAATTCAGGAGCTTATACAGGAGAAGTTTCTGTTGAAATGCTTAAAGATATCGGCTGTTCTTATATAATCATCGGACACTCTGAAAGAAGACAATATTTTTCAGAAACAGACGAAATGATTAACAAAAAAGCTAAAGCAATTTTAGCAGGCGGATTACTTCCAATCATTTGTTGCGGAGAAAGTCTTGAACAAAGAGAAGCAGGCTTAACTGACAGTCATATCACTTCTCAAATTAAACTTGCACTTGAAGGTTTAAGCGAAGAAGATATCGCTAAATCAGTAATAGCTTACGAACCAATCTGGGCAATCGGAACAGGAAAAACTTGCGACACAGTTGAAGCTAACAGAGTTATCAAAATGATTAGAAACGTTGTAAAAGAAGTTTCAACCGAAAACGCAGGTGAAAGCATCAGAATTTTATACGGCGGTTCTGTTAAACCTTCTACAATTGAAGAACAAATCGCTGCTTCTGATATAGACGGAGCCTTAATCGGCGGAGCAAGCTTAAAAGCGGATAGCTTTAATGAAATTATTGCAAAAACAATGGCTTCAATGAAAGTTACTGCTTAATTTTAATTTATCGGGCGAAATTGATTTCAATCAATTTCGCCCATTTTTCAAAATAAGGAGAAAAAATGGCACAACAATTTTCAAAACAACAAATGAAAACAAGAACTTCTGTCATTGTTTTTATAAAAGGGGCGAGTGCACCAGTTATTTTGTACGTAGAAAATCCTGTTCTTTTATATGAAGAATTGACAACTTTAATTAAAACTCATTCAACATTATTTGTAGAAAAAGAAACAATGGGACCTGTAAAAAAGATAGGATTTTTTGTAAATCAAATTTCAGCCGTAGCATTACAAGATGAACAATATGTATAAAATTTTAGTAGAAGATATCGAAAATAAAGGTGAAATAAAGACTGAATTTAATGAAATTATTTCAGAAATTTCGGAAAAACCTATCGTTGCAGAACTTAATTTCAAATCCATAGGCGATTTTATCGAAGTAAAAGGAAAAGCAAAAGGTTCGACTGTTTTTGAATGTGATTTATGTCTTGAAAAATTCACCTATGATTTTGATATAAAAATAGATGAAATATTTGCAAAACATCAATTACATGAAGAATACGGTGAAGAAACAGAATTAAAAGAAGGACAATTTATAACAGATTTAAACGGAGAAAAAGAAATAGATATTTACGACTTATTGTATCAATCTGTAATATTAAATTTCCCAAATAAAAAAGTTTGTGGTATAAATTGTAAAGGGAGAAATTTCATTACAGATGAAAATTTATCTACCGAACAAGAACAAGACCCAAGATTAGCGGTCTTTAAAAATATAAAAATAGACGAAAAGAAATAGAGGAAAAGAAAAATGGCAGTACCTAAGAAAAGAACAGGAAGCTCAGCACAAGGGCATAGAAGATCAAATTGGAAAGCAACAAAACCGGAAACAACAAAATGTTCTAATTGTGGAGAAACGGTTTTAACGCATACAGTATGTACAGCTTGCGGTTATTATAAAGGGAAAGCTGTAAGTATAAAATCACCTGATTATGTTGATTCAACAGCAACAAAAAAAACTGCAAAGAAAGTAGCTGCTAAAAAAACAGCAAAAAAAGCTGAAAAAGTAGAAGAAACTAAAGTAGAAGAAGCAACGGTTGAAACTGTTTCAGAAGAAGTTGTTGAAGAAACAAAAGCAGAAGCAAAAGAAGACGCTGAAAAAGAATAGTCAAACACCTGATAAACAGACAAACAAGGGGAAAATATGACAAGGATAGCTGTAGATGCAATGGGTGGAGATCATGCTCCACACGAAATAGTAGCAGGTGCTCTTTGGGCTGCACAAGAATATAATGTTGCCGTTGAACTCGTCGGGAAACAAGACCGATTAGAACAAGAAATAGATAGAGTAGCCCAAGAAGGCATTATTTCAGAATGTGGCGGATTTAAAAAGAAAAAAGTCAAAATTGACGTTTCAAAACTTGATATAAAAATAACGCATGCTTCAGAAACCATTGAAATGGGAGAAGCTCCGGGACAAGCAATTCGTAAAAAGAAAAAAGCATCAATAGTTTTAGCGGTAGATGCAGTTGCAACAAGCAGTTCTGATGCAGTAGTCGCAGCAGGTTCAACAGGTGCAGCTATGGCTTCAAGTTTATTCGGATTAGGCAGAATTAAAGGTATTGACCGACCTGCTATCGCAGTAACTTTGCCCACAATGAAAAATCCTGTTGTTGTAATTGATGCAGGTGCTAACAGCAATTGCTCTCCTGATATGTTATTACAATTTGCAGTTATGGGTTCGACTTTCTCAGAAAGAGTTTTAGGAATTGAAAATCCAAGAATAGGCGTTTTAAATATAGGTGAAGAAGCTGGTAAAGGTAACGAACTTGCTCAAGCGACCTATCGTCTTTTGGAAGAAAAATCCGATAAACTTAACTTTGTCGGAAATATTGAAGGTAAGGAAATCTTCTTAGGCAATTGCGACGTCATTGTTTGCGACGGTTTTGTCGGAAATGTTGCTTTAAAAGTTACAGAAGGTACTTCTTCAATGCTATTCAGAATGTTGAAAGCTGAATTTAAGCGAGATATAATTTCAAGTGTAATCGGTTTAATTGCAAAACCTTTTATGCGTCGACTTTATAAAAAAATAAATTATGAAGAATTCGGCGGAGCTTTATTGCTCGGCGTAAAAGGCATAACCGTAATTTCTCACGGCAGAAGTAAAGCTTACGCAATAAAAAATGCTATAAGAGTTGCTAAAGATGCAGTTGAATCCGGTGTTAACAAAACAATTGCTGAATTTTACGATAACTAAAGGTTAAAAGATGGAAAATAATATTATACCGCTAAGAATAGCAGGCATAGGTTACAGTTTACCCGAAACCGTAATTACAAATGACGATTTAAAAAAATTATATGATACAAGTGATGAATGGATTTATTCCAGAACCGGTATAAAAGAAAGACGTGTTGTAAGCGGAGAACAAAATGCTACGGATTTAGGATTTGAAGCAAGTATTAAAGCGTTGAAAAAAGCTAAAATTGAGCCTGAAGAACTTGATTTAATAATAGCTGCATCTTCAGCTCCACCTGAATTATATCCAGCTATTGCTTGCCATATACAAGCGAGATTAGGCATTCAAAAAAATATTCCTGCCTTTGATATAACAGCTGCTTGTACAGGGCTTATTAATGCCTTGCAAATAGCAAGAGCTTTCATCGGCTCAGGAATTTATAAAAAAATTCTTATTGTTGCAACAGATAACAATTCGAGATTACTTGATTGGACAGATAGAGGAACTTCCATTCTTTTCGGCGACGGAGCAGGTGCAATTGTCGTTACGAATTCTGATGATGAAGACGATATCATTGCAATTGACATCAAATCAGATGGAAAAATCGGTTATCATATCAGTTTACCTTTAAGAGGGCAAAATTGTCCGCTTGTTGAACCTTGCGAAGAGAAGAAAACTCAAATTTATATGAACGGAAGAGAAGTTTATAAATTTGTTGTTAAAATTTTACCTGACTACTTAAAAGAAACTATTGTAAATGCAGGTTTAAAAAACGAAGATATAGATTATTTTATTCCGCATCAAGCAAATCAAAGAATTATTGAAGCTGTTCAAGAACGTTTGGGATATCCTGATGAAAAAGTTATCTCAAATTTAAAATATTACGGAAACACTTCAGCCGCTTCTGTTCCGATTGCACTTGCAGAAGGCGTTGAAAAGGGTAAAATCAAACTAGGTTCAAAAGCATTGTTATGCGGTTTCGGAGCAGGTATGACGTGGGGTGCAGCAATTGTTAACCTCAGAGAAGGTATTTGCTAAGGAGCTTGATAATGAAAACAGCATTTATTTTTACAGGCCAAGGCTCGCAATCTGTCGGAATGGGTCAAGATATTTACGAAAACATTCCGATTGCAAAAGAAATTTTTGATAATGCAAGCGAAATTTTAGAAAAAGACATTAAAAAAATCTGTTTTGAAGGTGTGGATTTAGATTTGACAATAAACACTCAACCCGCAATTTTAACAACAGAAATCGCTCTTTTAGAAAGTTTCAAATCAAAATGCGATATTAAACCCTCTTTTTTAGCTGGTCATTCACTTGGCGAATATTCAGCTCTTTTTGCGGCTGATGTATTAAACCTTGAAAATACCGTAAAATTAATTAGCAAAAGAGCTGAATTGATGAGTACGGTAAAAGGTGGCAAAATGGCTGCCGTCTTGGGAAATGTTGATGTAGAAAGCATTATCAAAAAAGTTGGTTGTGGTTATGTTGACATTGCAAATTATAACTGTACGGGTCAAGTCGTTATAACAGGTGAAGATTTAGCTGTTGAAAAAGCAAGCGAAATGCTTCTTGAAGCAGGTGCTAAAAGAGTAATTCCATTGAATGTTTCAGGAGCTTTTCATTCTAAATTAATGAAGCCTGCAGGAGATAATTTTGAAATTTATTTAAAAGATTTTGAATTAAATTCGGCTAAAATCCCTGTTATTACAAATGTTGATGCTGAAATTACGACGAATAATTTTAAGGAAAAAATGCCAAAACAAATTTATTCTTCAGTTCTTTGGCAGCAATCTATTGAAAAAATGATTGACAACTATATAGATACTTTTATAGAAATCGGTCCTGCAAAGATTTTATCTGGAATGAATAAAAAAATTAATTCCAATATAAAAACTTATAATATTTTCGACATGAATTCTTTGGAAGAAACCATTAAAGAACTTTCTATTTAAAAAATTTAGATATAGGCGGAATTATTCTATAAAATAAAATTGCGTAGACATGCCCTTGCAGGCGAAGTATTTTATTTTATAGAATAATTCCGCCTCAAATATTTTTAATTCCAATCATCGTAAAAGTCGGAGTATTTAAAATTTTACCGTTTTTTCCTTCATTATAAAAAGAAACATTTCCCGAACAGATAGGAATATCATTTTTTTCCAAAACATCTTTTATTGCAAAAATCGTTTCTTTAAATTCAAACATATTGGGTGGGATTTCAGGGTTTGCAAAATTAAGACAATTTGTTATACCCAAAGGTTTATAGCCTTTATTTTTCATAAATTTAATTGCATCTTCAAGTCTTTGAGAAACAGTTTTATAAGGCTCTTTTTGAATTACGGCAGAAAAAGTATAAATTCCGAGATAACAATTTTCTTCAAAAATCCAAATTTCAGCAAATTCAGGCGGATTTTTAGGATTTAAAACAGTTCTGTTTCCGACTGTATTATCATACTGTTCAAAAATTTGAGGTGAATTTATGTTTTTAATTTCAAAATTATTTTCTTCATTTATTTCCGAAAAATCTTTTTCAGCTACCGGCGGAGTTACAAGAAGTTCGGTCGGAATTTCCCCTAATAAATTATTGCATTTTTTCACTCTGTAAACTTTTTCATCAATAGTTTTTCCAATTAAAGAAAAATCTATTTCAAACTTATTTAAAATTTCTTTAATCTGTGAATTTTTATCGTCTTCAACAACAAAAAGCATTCTTTCTTGCGTTTCAGAAAGCATAATTTCAAAATCAGAAATAGTTTTATCAGCAATTCTTACCGTTTCTAAATCAATTTCAACTCCGATATCACTTTTAAACGCAACTTCTGAGGTTGAAGACAAAATGCCTGCAGCACCGCAATCTTGGCATGCTACAACTAATTTTTTTGAGAAAATTTCCAAACAGGCTTCAATTAATTTTTTCTTTAAAAAGGGATTTGCAATTTGTATGGAAAGCTTATCCGACTTATTTTCAGTCAATTTTTCAGAGGCAAAAGAAGCACCATGTAAACCGTCTTTCATCGTATCTGCCCCGACAAGCATAAGTTTTAAACCTGCCTTTGCCTTACTCAAAACAATATCATCATATTTTGCAAGTCCAATTGCCGTAACATTGACCAATGGATTATCGCAAAAACATTCACTTTGCAGAACTTCTGTCGAAACAGTAGGGACGCCGATACAGTTTCCGTAATCAGAAATTCCACTGACAACGCCTTCTGTTATTCGTTTTTCACCGCCGAATTTTAAAGAATTACAAAGTGCAATCGGGCGAGCGTTCATTGCCAAAACATCTCTGATAATTCCGCCAATACCTGTCGCAGCTCCATTAAAAGGTTCCACCGCACAAGGGTGATTGTGCGATTCCATCTTAAATAAAATTACATGCTCTCCTATTTTCACCCCGCCTGCATTTTCATCATAAAAGACAGCTCTTTTTCTCGGCAAAAGCTTTAATAATTCTTTTGAATGCTTATAAGAACAATGCTCACAATATGTTGCAGAAAAAAGATGCAACTCAAATTCGTTCGGAACTCGTCTCAAAGTCGATTTTATATGATTAAATTCAGTTTCGGTAAGTTTAAATTTCTTGTGCAATGAATTCAAAAACCTTTCTTCCATCGATATTACCTAATTCTTCAAAAACAGCCCTTTCAGGGTGAGGCATCATCGCAATTATTTTTTTTTGCCTGTCATAAACCCCTGCAATATTTTTTTCAGAACCATTTTCATTCTTAATATAAGATAAAATTATCTCATTTTCAGCAGAATTAAATCCCTGATAATTCCCTTGATGATGTGCGATGGGAAGTTTTATTTTCTGCCCTAAAAAATTCAATTCTGCCAGCTTAGATATAAATTTTAAGTTTTGATTATGCGTTAAATAACCGCTTAAAAGACCGGCTTCGCACAAAATCTGAAATCCGTTGCAAATCCCCACAATTAAAGCATCTCCAACAGGTAAAGTTTTAACAGCGGGTGATAATTTCGCAATTCTTCCTGAGGAAATATGATCGCCAAATGAAAATCCACCGGCAAGAAAAATCACATCATACTTTTTTTGAATTTTCTCGTCATGCCAGATAAATTCGCTTTTCCACCCAAAAAATTCACAAGCTCTTTTAGTATCAACTTCGCAATTCGTCCCCGGAAAAACAATTATCCCAGCCTTAACACTCATTCAATTCGACCTCAAAATTTTCTATAACAGGATTTGCAAGAATTTCTTCTGAAATAATTCTGACTTTTTCTTCAGCTTCCACCAAATTTTCTGCCTCAAAATTTAAAACATAAAAACTTCCAACCCGACAATCCAAATCCTTTACATCTAAAATATTTTGAACTGCTGATTTTAAAGCTAAACCTTTTATATCTTTAATTTCAGGTTTTATTCTGACTTTAATTTCTGCTATAAATTTCAAAACTACTCTCCTTTTACAAAAGGGTAAAGATATTCCATAGGTTCCAAAACCACGTCTATAAAGACAATTCCGTCAATATCCATCGCTTTTTGCATCGCAGGGATAATTTCTTCCTCTTTTTCAACCCTAATTCCGCAAGCTCCGTAAGCTTCGGCAATTTTTACAAAATCAGGATTTTGCAAATCCGTTTGATAATAATTTTTATTAAAGAATTTTTCCTGTAATTGCCTTACCATGCCCAATCTGGAATTATTCATAATAATGACTTTCAAAGGAATTCTGTATTGAACGCAAGTCGCAATTTCCTGAATATTCATCTGAATAGACCCATCGCCTGCAATAACAATTACAGGTGAGGTATTATCCGCCACAAATGCCCCAATTCCGGCAGGAAAACCAAACCCCATCGTTCCTAATCCGCCCGAAGTTAAAAATTTTCTCGATTTTTCAAATTCAAAAGCACTTGCAGCCCAAAGTTGATGTTGACCGACTTCCGTTACCACAGTGGGATTATATTTTTTTGTAAAATCGGCAATTGTTTTAAGTAAATTTACCGCAGTAATCTTATCTGTGTTAATGGTTGGAACAGACTTTTTTGATTTCAAATCCATCAATTCATCAAACCACTTTTCTCTATCAAAATTAACTTCCTTAATTTCAAATTTATTTAATTTTCCCAAAATTTTCTTTGCATCGGCACAAATTGAAATATCCGTCTTAAAACTTTTTGAAATATTATTAAAATCTATATCTAAATGAATTAATTTTGCATCATCAGAAGGTTTTACGCAAGCCGTAATCCTATCGTTAAACCTTGCCCCGATTGCAAAAATAACATCTGCATGATTAACTGCATGATTTGCCCAAAAATTTCCGAACATGCCAATCATACCTAAAAATTTCTTCCCACTTGCAGGATAAGCTCCAACGCCCATAAGCGTATTTGCAACAGGAATATTTAATTTATCCGCAAATTCTTTTAAAACATCTTCCGCACCTGCCGACACAACTCCGCCACCTGCTATAATTAAGGGTTTTTGAGCTTTTTGCAAAAGCTCAAAAACCCTTTTAAGTTCATCTTCTTTATATTTTTCTATAGATTTTTGTTCGATTTCAAAATCATAATCAAAATCAACAACTTCCTTATAAATATTTTTAGCCATATCAATAACAACAGGACCTTTTTTACCGCTGTTTGCAACAAAAAACGCCTCTTTAATTGTTTTTGCAATATCTTCCGCTTTTGTTATTAAATAATTTTTCTTAGTACAATCTTTTGTAATACTTATTATATTTGCCTCTTGAAAAGCATCTTTTCCTATTAAATCAGAAGAAACCTGTCCCGTAAAAATCACTATCGGATAACAATCCAAATAAGCATTCGCAATTCCTGTTATCGTATTAGTCGCACCCGGCCCTGAAGTTACCAAAGCAACCCCTACCTTATTTTTAACTCTTGCGTAACCTTCTGCAGCATGAACCGCACCTTGTTCATGACGAGTTAAATAATGCTTTATCTCAGGCGTTTTTGATAATTCATCATAAATATCTAAAATAGCTCCTCCGGGGTAGCCGAATATAGTGTCAACACCTTCTCGCCTTAAACATTCTATTATTATTTCGGAACCTTTTAATTTGCTCATTTAAACTCACAAGTTGCTATTCATAAGCCTACTCCTCTATGTTTACAATAGAACCTCTCGGATCTGAAAAAACATCATAAGCTTCTTTTAACTTTATTTTACCATTAACTTTCTCTAATTCAATTTTTACATCAGTTTTCATCTCAGAAAAATGTGCTATATTTTCTTTATCAAGCGTAATAATCTTATCTTTAAGCTCATTTAAAATATTTTTTTGCTCTTCTGTAAATTTAAAAGACGCTTTAGCTAAGCCTAAATTATGAACCAATTTTTTACGATACTCCGTTTTTAAAATAGCGTCATTTATAAATCCTTTTTCAACAAGTTCTCCGATTTCTTCGGAAACTCTTAAAATTTGGTTGTACTGTAAAATTAAATTATCAAATTGTTCCATAATTATCCTTCATATTCTTGCGGAGTATAATCATCTCCATCATCTTCAGACTGTACAGTAGGAGCTTCTTCATCAAAATATTCCATTTTCTTTTCCTGATTTGCAATATCAATCGCCTGCTGCCAAGTTTTTCTGAGTTCGGTTAAATGATGTAAAACTAAATCAAGTTTTTCCATATCATGTTTTATATTAGCCTTCACAAGTGTATGGTATAAAAATTCATATAATGAATAAAGATTTTTTGCCAAATCTCCGCCAAGTTCCATATCAAGCGTATTCATAAATTCTAAAATAATATTTTCACAACCCACAATATTATTATGAGTTTCTGCAATATCGTTTTTTTCCAAAGCAATCTTTGCCTTGTTTACAAACTGAATTGCACCGTCGTAGAGTAATATAAGAATTTTTTCAGGCGAAGCCGTCTGAATTTGTTGAGTATGATACTGCTTTAAATAAGCATTACCCTTTTGCTTTAAATACGGATTTTGGTTTAAATTTCTTGACTCAAAACTCATTGATTATTTCCTTAACTAAATTTTTCTGTTTACAAGCACGCCTGAAGCACTATCTAATTTTGAAATAAGCCCTACAAGGTCTTCCGGCGACATTTTTGATAACAATTTTTCCTTATCTTCATCATATAATTCTACGACATGTTCGCTTTCATTAACCCTTACGCTGAAAGCCTTTGCTCCTTCTTCTGCCGATTTTATAATATCAGGTTTTTCTTCCTTTAAAGGTTTTTTATCTTCTTCCTCTTCCTCTTCTTCTTGCTGATAATAAACGTCTTGAAATTCGGTTTCATCATTTTCATCTTTTTGTTTTTTTCTCTCAACCTTCTGTTTTTTTGAAAGCTGACCAACAACTTGATTACTTTGAAGTTCTTTCTGCACAATCTGTTCAGCCTGACTTGCCATCTGTGCAGATGTCAAATCTCTGTGCAAACCCAAATTCGACATTGAAAATCCGTCTAAACCCATAAAATATCCTTTTTTATTCAGATAATATTATAATATATTTTGAATAAAAAGGCTAATTCTTTTCAAAATCTAAGAAACTTTTTCCATTAATTCATCAGATATATCAAAATTTGCATAAACATTTTGAACATCATCATGTTCTTCAATTTTTTCCAAAAGTTTTAAAATTTGCGATGCCGTAGCTTCATCTACAACTTCTATCATATTTTCAGGCAATCTCGTAAATTCAGCAGATTTCGGCTTAAACCCAAGTTCTTCCAAGCCTTCTTCAACTGTTTGCAAATTTTCAACCGTTGTAAGAATTTTATATTCGTCCTCTTCTTCAAGAAAATCATCGGCACCCAATTCAACAGAAGCTTCAAATAATTTTTCATAATCATAATCATCTTTATCAAAAAGAATTAAACCGACTTGCTTAAACATCCAACCTACGCAACCATTTTCCCCTAGATTTCCGTTAAATTTTATAAAATAACTTCTTATATCGCCGGCTGTTCTGTTTCTGTTATCAGTCATCGCTTCAATAAAAACAGCAACTCCACCTGCGGCATAACCTTCATAAGTCAATTCCTCAAAATTGTCACCAGAGCCCATGCCTGCACCTTTGTCGATAGCTCGTTTTATATTATCAGCAGGAAGCCCTGCCGTTTTTGCCCTGTCAATCGCAGTTCTTAATCTGAAATTTGAAGAAGGGTCTCCGCCACCCAAGCGTGCTGATACCATCAATTCTCTTGAATATTTTTGAAATACAACCGCACGTGCAGAATCTATTTTTGCTTTTTTACGTTTTATTGTTGCCCATTTTGAATGTCCTGACATATTTTCCCCTCTGTTTCAATTTTAACTTCTTTTATTTAACCATAATCTTAAAGATTTTTCTAATTTTTTTATTTTTTTTAAATCTGTTCCAATTCCTGTCAAAAACATTCGGCATTTGGAACTTTCGATTTCATCTTCAAACCCTTTTAAAACAGGACTTTTTACAATAATTTTTGTAATATCATCTCCGAAAAATTCGATTTCCTTCAAATTTTTCCTCATTTCTTTAATATTTTGAACAAGTTCTGATATTTTTTTTCTTCCCCTTTTTGAATTCAAAAAATTAATATTCGCCTCAATTGTTGCCAATAACGGATAAGAAGGAGAAGTCGTCATAATTTTTTCTAGGGCGGATTTTGTATCTAAATCACAATTGCAATGTAAAAGTGCTGTCGGATTAAGCCCACCTGCTGTTTTATGCAAGGATTGAATCACAAAATCCGCCCCCTGATAAATTGCAGAAGTCGGAAGGTCTTCTGAAAAAGGATACAAAGCCCCATGTGCCTCATCTACAATTAAATAAACTCCCCATTTTTTACATAAATCAGAAATTGTTTGAACATCTGAAACAATGCCAAAATAAGTCGGATTTGTAATTACAAGTGCTTTTATTTTTTGCTTCTTAAAAATATTTTCTAATTCTTCACAAGAAATTTTATCATCAATATCAAGATTTTTAATTTTATTGAATTTATAAAAAACACAATTCGCACCTGCTAATTCAACAGCATTTTTATGACAAATATGAGAATTTTCCGCAATTAAAACATTATCACCATTTTTTGCACATGCCAAAACCGCTGCAATAATTCCACTCGTCGAACCATTTGTAAGAAAATACGTTGATTTTGTCCCGTAAATTTCACTTGCTTTTTTTTGTGCTAAATCCAAAGCTTTTTGCGGATTATAAACCTCGGTTTCTGAAATATCATATTTATAAAAATTTCTGAATTTATTGAAAATAAAAAAATGTTGTCCGTGCGATGGTGTAGTTAAGCATATTTCATGATTTTTTTTTCTGAAAAGCTTAATCAAACTCATTACAACGTAGCCCCTTCATTTCTGTCTATATCATCAATCTCTTCTGGTTCTCCCATTTCAGGCTCATTTTGTACTTCTTTTAAAATTTTATCTAAATCTAAATTATTTATGCCCAAATTCTTAAATGCACTTTTCTTAGATTTTTTATCCAAAACTACACCCATAACCCAACCTAAAATTCCCATAATAAAAGCAGCCGGAACAACTTTAATTAAAGTTCCCAAAACAGTATAATAATCCAATGAACCGCTACTTATCAAAGAGCTTGCTCCGAAAATTAAAATTGCTGCACATACAAAAAAATTGGGCAATGTGTCTTTATATTTTATTCTTTTTACCGGTTTTTTTTCTTCTGCCATAATTATCTATTAATATTCTCCAAATTTTTGTTCATACAATATTGAATTAATGTCATTCTCTCTACGTTAGAAAGTCCGAAAAATTTTCCGCTTACAACATAAATTCCTTCATCAATTTTTTCTATCCTTATCATCTGAAATGCAGTTTTAACAACTAATTCATCTGACAAATATATTTCCATTCTGTAATTGGAATCCAAATTCAAAAATGTATCTGTTTGAAACTTCATTCCTCCTGCCGATAAATCAATCGGGCTTATTTCAACAGGCTCACCTTCTAAATATAAGAAAGTTTTATTTAAGAATTTTATACGTGTAAATTTTCTTCTCTGCAAAAATCTATGTTTAACAGGGTTTGAAATCCTTAAAATATTTCCATTTATTTCTTCTACATCAGATTCAAAAAATAAAACCCCGTTTTTTGTATGAGAATAAAATTCGCATAAAGTATTTATAGGAATTCCGTCAACGGCCTTTTTTAATTTTAAAGTAAAATTATTATCGCTAACATCAATAACTTCGCCCCGATTTGCCTTTTTATAATCATTCGGAACAATACTTATAACTTGATTTTTTTCAAATAATTCATTCATAATTTATACCCCATATTATTAAATAACATTTTGCAACTGTTCTACTTTTACAACTCCGACAGAACGAGCTTTTACATTAGTTGTAATTTCATTATACGACATAACTGTAATTTGCGGATAAGTTCTTTCAATTAATCTTCTGAAAGTTAGTCTTATTGCAGAAGAACACAAGATTACAGGTTGAGTTCCTGTCGTTGAAATAACTCTTTCTAACTCTTTATTTAAAGAATCAAGCAATCTTGTATGAAATGACGGGTCAAGCGTAACGCTCTGTCCATCAGGACTTATCGCTTGTGCAATTACAGCTTCTACATCAGGGGCTAACGATACAGCAAGTATTTCCCCTTCATCAGACAAGTTTTGTTTACAAATGTTTCTCGCAAGAGCTTGTCTTGTATGTTCAGTCAAATAATCATAATTTTTACTTGTTTTAGACTGCAAACTGATAGTTTCCAAAATTGTCTTTAAATCTCTTACAGAAACTCTTTCCTTTAATAAGTTTTGCATAACCTGTTGAACATCTGCAACAGAAATTTCCTTCATCAAATCGGAAACATATTCTTCGGAAACTTCCTTCTTAAGATTATCAATTAATTGTTGAACATCTGATCTGGAAAGAATTTCAAACGCATTCTTTTTAATAACTTCTGTCAAATGAGTAGAAATAACGGCAGAAGGACTTACAACCGTATAGCCATAAGTTTCCGCATAATCTTTGTCTTTATCCTCAATCCATAAAGCAGGAAGCCCAAATGCAGGTTCAACCGCACTTATACCTTGCAAATTAGGGTCATCGCCAATTCCTGAGGAATTCATAGCTAAGCTTCTATCGGGATAAACTTCTCCGACCTCAATTCCGACACCTTTTAATTTTATCTGATAAGAATTCGGCGACAATTGAAGATTATCACGAACTCGAATTGACGGCAAAACAATTCCTAAATCCAAAGCGGTTTGACGTCTTATTTGTGCAATTCTTTCTAATAAATCACCGCCTTTTTCTACATTTAATAAAGCAACAAGACGATATCCGACTTCTATTTCAATCGTTTCAACATTCAATAATTCCATAACGCTTTCACGAGTAGCTTTTTTCTTTTTCTTTCCGAGTTTTTCTTCTTTTTTCTTTTCAACTTCAACCTTAGCTTCTTCAGCTTCTTTAGCTTGTTTTTCTTGATGTTTTTTATAAGCAGTAACTGCCAAAATTATACCTATTCCCAAAAACGGAAGCGTCGGCATTCCCGGAATTATACCTAAGAAAAGTAACAATCCTGAAACAACTCCGAGAACTCTCGGATCAGAAAACATTTCTTTATTAATATCGGCAGATAAAGAACTGTCCTGACCGCTTGCACGAGATACAATCAAACCTGTTGCAGTTGATATTAAAAGTGCAGGCAGTTGTGATACCAAACCATCACCGACTGTTAATATCGTATATGTTGAAAGAGCATTCATAAAATCCATTTTCAACTGCCACATACCGATAATTAAACCACCTACAATATTTATGACTGTGATTATAATACCTGCTGTCGCATCACCTTTTACGAACTTGGAAGCACCGTCCATAGTACCATAAAAATCCATTTCTCTTTCCAAACGTCTTCTTCTGTCTTTCGCCTGTTGCTCATTGATTAAACCCGAATTCAAATCTGCATCGATACTCAATTGTTTACCGGGCATGCTGTCTAAAGTAAATCTTGCAGAAACTTCTGCGACACGAGTTGCACCACCTGTGATTACCATAAAGTTGATAATTACAAGTATTACGAAAATAACCGCACCGACTACATAATTACCTCCGACAACAAACTGACCAAACGATTCGATTACATTCCCTGCATTTGCGTTCAAAAGAATTAATCTTGTGGAACTGACGTTTAACCCCAACCTAAACAAAGTCGCTATTAACAAAATGGTAGGAAAAGATGAATAATCCAAAGGTTCATTTGTATAAAGACAAACCAATAATATAATGACGGCAAGGGAAATGTTTATCGTCAACATTATGTCTAAAACTGCAGGAGGAAGCGGTAATACCATCATTGCAACGATAATTACCAAGCCTATTGCAAGAACTACATCATTATTCTTTAATAAATCTGATATTTTACCGAAATCCATTCCTTTTCCCAAGTCTTATTTTATCATTATTCTTATTTTTTGTCCTTGTTGTAAACATAAGCCAAAACTTCTGCAACAGCAACAAACATGTCTGATGGTATTATACCATCAATTGGAACTGTTTTGTACAATGCTCGTGCAAGTGGAGGATTTTCCACAATCGGAACATTATTATTTTTTGCAATCTCACGTATTTTAAATGCAATAAAATCAACACCTTTAGCAACAACAATTGGGGCGACGCTTTTTTCTCTGTCATATTTTAAAGCGACAGAAAAATGCGTCGGATTTGTCACAACAACATCTGCTTGAGGGACACTTGACATCATTCGCTGTTGCATCATTTGCATTCTGATAGAACGAACCCTTGCTTTTACTTTCGGATCCCCATCTATATCTTTCATTTCATCTTTAACTTCCTGCTTTGTCATTTTCAAAGACTTATTATATTGATAATCCTGAAATTTTTTATCAAAAAGCCCGATAATAATCATTGCAATACACATATTTATAAGCATTTGACTTAAAATCGAACCTATTGTTACAAAAGCCGTGCTTAAATCAACTCCCAAAAGAGCAAATAATTCTTCTTTCCTTGAATTTAATACAGAAAATCCGGTTGAAAATACTATTATAAGCTTAAGTAAAGATTTTACAAATTCGACTAATGTCTTCGGATCAACAGGATTGAAAAGCCTTTTTGCACCTTGCAAAACCTGATTCATGGACAAACGACTGAAATCCAATTTAATCTTACTCGGAGCAAAAACATTTCCCGTTTGCAATCTTATTATAAGCATTCCTGCAAACATCAATATAAGCAAAAACGGCAAAATTATTTGACCTGCTGCTTTTGCATAAGGTTGAAAAATTACCAGAATATCCGTTTCGCTTATATTTGCAGGATTTAAATTCGTAAATGCCATCGTAAAGGTTGTTTGTAACTTATTTAAAATATAAGCCGAAAAAGTTCCGATTAAAGCCAAACCCAAAGTGATTATCAAGGCTGAATTCAAGTCTTGACTTTTAGAAATATTTCCCTTTTCACGCTCTTTGTCTAACCTTCGGGTGGTGGCGTCTTCGGTCTTTTCTGCTGCATCGTTTGACATAATTTATTACGCAATTTTTATGTAAAAATTGCCATTATTCCTTTCATAAATTGTTCTAAAATAATTGCTATATGATTTGCAATTGCGGGAATAAACATAACCGTCAAAAACAAACCTATATATATTTTTAATGGCATTGCTACCATAAATATATTCATTTGAGGCATCATTTTGGCAACGAAACCCAACAAAACATCTGTAATAAGAAGTACGGAGAAAATCGGCAAAGCAATGCCCAAGCCCAATACAAAAAGTTGTCCCGTTAAATAAATAATCTGTTGCGTAATTTGTCCGTCAATTAAAAACGAATAACTGACAGGGATTTTTGTAAAACTTGCAAATACAGCAGAAAACAACCATTGATGTGCATTTAAAACAATAAAAACCATCGCCGCAAGATATCCGTAAGCTTGCGACATTACAACTGAATTTTCACCTGAAAGCGGGTTAACGGCTTGTGCAACCGATAATGACATTTGCAACGATGTCAAATTTGCCGCTACATCAACTGCCATAAAAACGAGATTTGCGACAAATCCGATTATATAACCTATCATAAATTCTTTAAGCAAAATGACAGTCAATTCAGGAATACTTGTCGGCATCAAAAAACTTGTTTTTGCCAAAACGATAGGAAACATTATAAATGCGATTAAAGCGACTAACCAAGTTTTGACTTGTGCGGGAATTGGATATGTAGAAAACAAAGGTGCCGATGTAAAAAGCCCGCCTACCCTTGTAAAAACACAGATAAATAATATTAAATTTTTCGGAGATAAAAATATCAGCAAATCTGTCGGCATATTTACCCCATAATCAATTTCGGTATCATATCAAAAAGTTCCGTTGCCCTTGAAATAAAAACATTAATTATCCAAGGAAGTAGTATAATCAAAGCAATAACACCTGCTATTATCTTTGGGACAAAGGTAAGAGTTGCTTCTTGAATTTGCGTTATGGTCTGAAAAACACTTACCATCAAACCAACAACCATACTTACTATCAAAATCGGAGCTGAAATTTCCAAAATAAGTATAAAAACTTTTTGTAAAATTGTTATTATTATTGATTGTTCCATTATTTATTCCTTAATTAAGTTAATACACAAAGCCTTCCAGCAGTGATTTCACTACCAAATACCAACCGTCAACCATTACAAACAGTATCAGCTTAAACGGCAATGCTATCATTGTCGGCGGCAAGAATAACATACCCATTGCAACCAATATACTTGAAACTACTATATCAATTACCAAAAACGGTAAAAAGATTACAAATCCGATTTTAAATGCCGTTTTTAATTCGCTCAAAACAAAAGACGGAATTAAAATATAAGTCGGTACATCGTCTTTATTTTTAGGTTTTTCAAGTTTAGACATTTTTATAAACAAAGCCAATTCTTTCTCATCAGTTTGCTTAAACATAAAATCTCGAACAGGTTTTATACCCCTATCAAGTGCCGCTTGTTGCGTAATCTCATTTTTCATATACGGTTGAAGTGCAGTATCGTTAATTTTATTTATAGTAGGAGCCATTACAAAAAAGGTCAAAATCAAGGCAAGACTTGTTATAACTTGGCTTGGCGGAAGTGAACCTACTCCTATTGCTTGTCGAGTAAGTGCTAAAACGATTATTATTCTAACAAATGCTGTTGTCATGATAAAAATACTCGGTGCAAGTGTTAAAATTGTCAACCAAACAAGGATTTGAATACCTTGCGTAAATTCTTGCGGTGTTTTTGCCGTATGCATGCCTATATTTATCTCAGGAAATGCTATTGCACAATGTGCCATCGGCACAAATATAAGCATTGCCAAAAGTGAAAGCAATATATTCTTCTTTATTTTGGTGTTCATTGACCCCCCTTAAGTGTGTATTCCTACCCAATCATATCTTATCAATTTTTTATAAAAAAAACTACATGTTTACTTTATTTAATATATCTTTTAGTGGATTTCCCTTAAAATATTTTTTGCTACTTTTCGGATATCAAATTTTATATTATAATAATCAAAAAGGAGTTGAAATGACAATAAGAAAAGTTTTACCATACGGCACAAAGTCTTTAAGAGAACCATCAAAAGAAGTTCATAAAGTTTCAAAAAAAATTAAGGATTTGGTAAAAGATTTGCTTGATACAATGTATTCTCAAAACGGTGTGGGTCTTGCAGCTCCGCAAATTGGAGAACATTACAGAGTTTTTGTAATTGATGTTTCAAAGGCAAACCAGCCTTTAAACCCAATTGTATTTATAAACCCTAAAATAATTAAAAAAAGCGGAGCAACGGTTTCAAACGAAGGCTGTTTGAGTTTTCCTGAAGCTTACACAAATGTACGTCGTTATGAAAACGTAATGATAAAAGCGATGGACAGAAACGGCCGTTCTTTTGTTATGGAAGCCAAAGACGGAGAACTTTTAGCTATTGCAATTCAACATGAAAATGACCATTTAGACGGGATTTTATTTATTGACCATGCCGTTTCAACCGAAGATGTTGAACTTGAACTTGCAGATAAAAAACTTCCGCCTCTTGAACGAGATAAAATGATTGAAGAAAAAGATTTACAAAAAGCAATTAACGAAAAAGAGGCTAAAGAACAATGATAAAAGTCGTTTTTCTTGCATCACCGAAAATTGCTCTAAATTCTTTTGAACACCTTTTTGCTTCAAAAGAAATTGATGTTATTGCACTTGTTACACAAGAAGACAAACCCTCTGGTCGTGGGCAAAAGATAGCTTTCAGCCCGTTAAAACAATTTGCAGTTGATAATAACATTCAAGTTTTTCAGACAAAATCAATCAGAAAAGATTTTGAAATTCAAAAAAAATTAAAAGACTTGAACCCTGATTTTTTCGTAACTTTTGCTTTCGGACAAATTTTATCACAAGAAGTTTTAGATATCCCTAAATTCGCCACGATAAATCTTCACGTGTCACTACTTCCTCAATATAGAGGGGCAAATCCTATTCAACAAGCGATTATAGAAGGTTGTTCTAAAACAGGAATTTGTACGATGATAACTGTTCTTGAACTTGATGCGGGAGATATTTGCCTTAAAGAAGAAATTAAAATCGGCGAAAATACAAATTGCGTAGATTTATTTGAAGAAGTTTCCGCTAAAGCTCCAAAACTCATTGAAGAAACTATTTTCGGGCTTTATAATAAAACTTTAAAACCAAAAGCTCAAGGAAAAGACGGAATTTCTTTCGCTCCTAAGCTCAAAAAAAAAGATTGCAAAATAAATTGGGAAAATTCCGCAAAAGATTTGCACAACTTTGTTCGTGGAATTTACAATTTTCCGAGTGCATATTTTAAATTCGGCGATAAAATTATAAAAATTCAAGAAACTTCCTTCAATTTAGATGAAAAAACTTCAAAAAATTGCGGAGAAGTTCTTGATATTTCCAAAGAAGGAATAAAAGTTGCCACAAAATACGGCATATTATTGATTAAAAAAGTGAAACCCGAAGGGAAACCGGAAATGAACGCTTTTGCGTGGTCTAACGGTGCAAGAATTAAAATAGGAGATGTTTTTCTATGATTTCTGTTAAAGGAGCAATTTCTGTTGAAGAAA
This sequence comes from uncultured Muribaculaceae bacterium, assembly GCA_964469445.1. Taxonomy (GTDB): domain Bacteria; phylum Cyanobacteriota; class Vampirovibrionia; order Gastranaerophilales; family Gastranaerophilaceae; genus CAYYAL01. The sequence continues at coordinate 2,785 of CAYYAL010000007.1, read as the reverse complement.
ATACGGCTATTGCCATTGAAAAAGCAACGATTGAATTAATGAATGAATTATTTGAAAAAAATTCGCTGAAAAAAGAAAATATTTCCCACATTTTTTTCACTCTTACAAAAGATTTAAACGCAGATTTTCCTGCAAAATTTGCAAGAATAAATTTCGGACTTGATGAAATACCTTTAATGTGTCATCAAGAACTTGACGTGCCGAATGCTTTAGGTAAAATTTTAAGAATTTTAATCGTAGCTGAAGGAAATCAAAAACCTGTTCATGTTTATTTAAAAGAAGCAAAAAAACTAAGACCGGATTTAACCTGATGTTTAATTTTGACAGCCAAACACTAAAATGTTTTGCCGAAGAAAATAAAGATTTTCTTCTGAATTCTTCCGTGCAAAAAATACAACAACCTTCAAGACGTGAAATAATCTTGCATTTAAGGAATTTTGGCGAAAGCAGAAAACTTTACATAAACATTAATCCCGAACAATTTCATACGTGTTTCACCTCAAAAGAAAATGAAATCAAACGAAATTTAAAAATTCCTAAAATGCCCCCGATGTTTTGCATGTTACTGAGAAAACACCTTGAAGCTTCTCGTATCATTAAAATAAACGTCCCTCAAGATGAGCGGATTTTAGAATTTTATTTTGATGCTTATAACGAAATCGGAGAAAATATTCATATCTGCCTTGCGATAGAACTTATGGGAAAACACTCAAATGTAATTCTTTATAATTACGATAATAACGTAATTATCGGCTGTTGTCATAATGTGGGTGCTGAAAAGAGCCGAGAAAGAGAAATGATGGGCGGTTTACCTTATATTTACCCGTCTTCAAAAAAATTAAAATCTGAAAAAGCTCTTAAAAATATTACGACATTTTTTTCCGAAATTTATGACAAAACCCAGCCGATTTCTGAACAAATTGATAATTATTTTGCATGCCTGCAAGAAAAAGAAATCCTAAAATCTTCCAAACAAAAACTTTTGACAGAATTTAACAATAAACTTAAGAAAAATAAACTTGCGATTGATAAACAAAATAAACAATTGAAAAAATCTAATCAAGGATTACAATATAAGAAAAATGCGGATTTACTTATGGCGAATTTGTTTAACTTAAATGATTATTCAAAACAAGTTGAGATTGTTGATTTTGAAACAAATTCGCCTGTAATCATAAATCTTGATGAAAAAATGAATATTAAGGAAAATGCCAACAGATTTTATAAACTTTATACAAAATCAAAAACAGCGATTTTAAAAGCGGAAGAATTTTTAGAAAAATTTTTACAAGAAAAAAAATATTTTGAAGAAATTATTTATTTTATAAATAATGCAGAAACATTCTCAGAACTTGAGGAAATGGATTTTGAACTTAATCATGAAAAGAATTTAAAAATAAAACAAAATAAAAATTCACAAAAAAATTCAATACAAATTTGTAAAGAAAAAATCGGTGATTTTGAAATTTTAATCGGGAAAAACAGTAAACAAAATGATTATATAATCTCAAAACTTGCTGATGATGAAGATTTATGGTTTCATACAAAAGATTTTGCCGGCTCTCATGTGCTTTTGAAAACAAAAGGACATTTTACAATTCCTGATGAAATTTATTTAAAATGCTGTGAAATTGCCAAAGAAAATTCTGCAGGAAAAAATTCTACAAAAGTCGGAGTTATTTATACACAGAGAAAATACGTAAAAAAACCGTCAAAAGCTCCTTTAGGATATGTTATTTATAGAAACGAATACGAAATTATTGTCGATTAATGTGATTTTTTTAAAAAATGCCGGAATAAATTTCTTTATTTAAGAAAAATCTTGTAGCTTTGATGACAGAAACTTGCAATTCATCTTTTGTATCATATTTAATATCCTCGATTTCACCGAAATTTTCCATCATATCAAACAGATTTAAGTATAATTCGTCTGTTTTTGTTGACGGAGTTTTAATTTCAAGCATCTTAGAAATTCTAATAAGCTCTTTATCAAAACTATCGACAATTGCACTGTCCAACCCTGCCCCTGAAGCTAAAACAAAGAAAATACGGTTTAAAAATGCCCTTTTATCAATAGGCGACCCGTTTGAAATATTCGAAAGCCCGATAGTTGTTTTAACATCAAGACTTTCCTTAAGCATTTTAATTGTATTTAAAGCTTCCAAAGATTGACTTTGGTCAACAGATACAGGCAAAATCAACGGGTCAAAAAAGATTTTACTTCCATCAATTCCTTTAGAAACGGCTTTTTCATAAATTTCAAAAGCCAACTCAAGTCTTCCGTCAGCTGTTTTGGGAATACCGATTTGCTTGTTTAAAGTAAGAGCAATCAAATTTGCATCATTTTCACTTGCCAAATCAGTCATTTTTTCAAGTCTTTCAATATCTGCCGAAGTACTGTTTAAAATCAAGTCGGAAGGCTTTTCAACAATTTCAACAGCCGCTTGCATTTCCTCAAAATTAGTTGTATCAAGAGAAATTTTAAGGTTTGAATTTTTATTAACGAGATTAACTAGATAAGGCAAAATACCTTGCAAAGCGTTTTTTGCAGGACCTACGTTTAAATCAATATAATCCATATACGATTGTTTTTTTATCAAATCAGAAATAAAACTTTCGTCCCTATTTTCAAGAGCAGCACGAATTGATTTAGAAATAATATGAATATTTTCACCGATTAAAATCATGAAATTATTATACACCAAATTTTTCTGATATAATTAAAAAACAAAAAGGAGAGATGTCCGAGTGGCTTAAGGTGCAATCTTGGAAAGGTTGTGTACGG
>CAYYAL010000006.1:27950-35906 GCA_964469445.1 uncultured Muribaculaceae bacterium | reverse complement strand
TGGTGCCGCAACTCGGAATTGAACCAAGGACACAGGGATTTTCAGTCCCTTGCTCTACCAACTGAGCTATTGCGGCATTTATTTATTTGTCATCTTATAACAACTCCAACAATGAGAATTTTTCGACATCTCTGCACTAACTCTCTTATGTCGGCTACTCTTTTATGCTATCAAATCAAGATTTATAGTCAAGAGTTTGATGGAGATAGAAACATCGTTACGTTTCTACCTTCCAATTGGGCATTCTTTTCTATCACCAATGGGTCATTTTCTAAATCTGCAGCCATTCTTGTCGCCAACTCAAACGCCAAATGTGAATGTTGCATTTCTCTTCCTCGAAGCATTACTACAACTTTTACCTTGTTGCCCTGCTCTATAAACTTCCTTATGCTCTTCATTCGAACGTCATAATCATGTTTATCTATTTTATATCTTAATTTTACTTCTTTTATTTCTACAGTATGTTGTTTTTTCTTTGCTTCTTTTGCCTTCTTATCAGCTTCGTACTTATATTTGCCATAATCTACTATTTTCACTACCGGCGGGTCTTGATTTGGACTTATTACTATCAAATCCAATCCGCTTGCCAATGCCATTTCTTTTGCTTTTATTGTACTGACTACTCCGTGATTATCTCCATTTTCATCTATCAAGCGAACTTCTTTGTTTCTTATTTGTTCGTTCATTATAATTTTCCCGCTTTTATCTTCGTTTGCTATGGCTCTTCTCCTTATTATTTCTATTTCTTTCCTATAATATCATAATTTTTTTGCATTGCAAATTCTTTGCATTTTTTAAATGTTAACATTTTTTAATATTTTTAAATTTTTAAGCAATAATTTCTAACAAAAAAACTTTATTATAGTATAAAGCTCTCTCTTCTTATTTAAATGTATGGATCTTGTTCTTCAAGATCCTTTTTCTTTTATAAAATTATTATTTCGGGAACTTCTTCTAATTTATAAAACATTTCCGCTGCTTTTTTAAAATTTTCCGCATTCGCACTCACATAGAACTTTTCGCTTCCAAAATTATTCTTTTCACATGGAAAAACTGAATTTGAAATAATTTTTGCAAAAATTTCTGATGGGTCTATAAACATGTTTTCAGGTGCAAATTTTAACAATAATTCTTTTAAATAAGGATAATGGGTACAACCCAAAATTATCTTATCAGGGTTGTTTAAAAGCATTGATTTCATATACTTTTCAACTAAAAAAAGGCTTTCAGTCTCCTCAAACAATTTTTCTTCAACTATTTGAACCCATTCAGGACAAGCCATTTCAAAAATTTCCAAATCAGAATTATATTTTTTCAACTCATTAGAATAAGCCTTTGAATTTATAGTCGCCTGCGTTGCAAAAACGCCTATTTTCTCAATAGATAATTGAGAAATTTCTTTCGTACAAGATTGAATTATAGGATAAATTTTGAAACTGTAATTATTTTTTAAAGCCTCATAAGTTGCGGCAGATGTTGTATTGCATGCCATTACAACTGCTTTTACATCTTTTTCTTGAAAAAATTTGAAAATTTTATCTGCAAAAATTATTAATTCTTCTTTCGATTTTTCGCCGTAAGGACTGTTTTTAAGGTCGCCGAAGTAGATAAAATTCTCATTCGGCATAAGTTCTTTTACTTTTGTATAAACGGTTATTCCGCCTACGCCGGAATCAAAAAATGCTATCGGTCTGTTATCATATTCATTATCGTAATTTTTTATCATTATTTTAAATAATCCATAATTCCTTGAGCAATTGCCTTAGCTGTTTGCTGTTTTCTTTTATTTCCTAATAAATTATCTCTTTCTTCATTATTAGACAAAAATCCTATTTCTACAAGAATTGCAGGAGAAGTTGTATGATTTATAACATAAAATTTTGACTTAAAAAGCCCTCTATCATTAGTTTTTATATTACTTATCATTTGAGCATGGATAATTTGTGCTAAATCCAAACTTTCTTGTCGCCAGTAATGTGTTTCTATACCACTTATTTCAGGTTTAGTACTTGCATTGACATGAATGCTCACAAATACATCAGCTCCTTTTTTCTCAGAAAAATCTACTCTATCCTGAAGTGATACGAAAAGGTCATTGCCCCTTGTCAATTCTACATTATAACCTTTTGCCGAAAGAATATCCGCAACCCTTTTTGTAACATCTAGCGTTATATCTTTTTCATTAATTCCGTTTCTTATTGCACCGCAATCACTTCCTCCATGACCGGCATCAAGCACAACAGTTTTACCGCTTGCTTTTTTCTTTTTTGTTACAGGAAATAATTTTGAATTTTTCATCACAATTTTTATAGCTCTTGCATCTGCTCCCAAAAATGTATCAACCGAAGTCCCTTGTTTTAAAGGAAGAATTAATTTTAATCCAACTTTAGGCATTAATTCTATTGTTAAGTCATTCATCAAAGTCCCTGCAATATTTTGACGAAGAAGCGTTTCACTATATCTTGAAACATTATAAAGATATATAATCAAATTTGAATTTTCACGTTTTATGCTGTGAACAACGGGGCTTGAAAATGCCATTATAAATTCGCCTGTTAAATTATTTATAGGGCGATAAAAATATCCGATTCCATCTGACGTTTTTGTATAAAGTTTTGTTATATCAAATGTATTATCTTGCGTAAATAGAAGCGATTGATTATCTTGTGAAAAAATCGGAATATACTTATCCATCGTGTTTGAACAAATAACAATTCTTGCTTTATTTGTCTCAAATTGCCCTATCTTAACAGTATCCGTCATATTTATTTTAAATTCTTTATTTCTGATTTCGGGATTAACATAAGCATTTGCGATATCAAAAACGGCACGAGAAGGATTTGTCAAAAACATCGGTTTTTCAATTGTTATACTTCCAAATCCATTTAACAAAAGTGCATTATCTTTTATTGAAACCTTATCCAAATAATATTTTGTTCTTAATTTGAATTCTTTTTTCTTTACTTCAGATTGTGTCGTTGCTTTTGAAATATCAGAATTAAACGCTTGTTGAATTTGTGATAACTTCTCGTCATTCAAATTATTTTTTGCAGTTTGTTTAAGAATTTCACTATCTGAAACGGTCAAATATTCATAATAATCATTGCCTGAAGCTCTTTGATCTCTGTACGTATTTTGAAAATATGTATCAAGAAATTTAGGTTCATCAAATTGAATTATTATATTGTTATTAAGTTTAAGAATTTTAGTTTTACTGGGATTTGCTCCGTCTTGATAATACATAACAACTCTTACGACATTAGGTTCTGTCGAGAACTGTCCGACTTTAATTTGTTTTAAATCTCCATAATCAAAATGCCAATTTTGTTGTGGCATCGTTAATATTGCTGATGAAATATCAAAATAAGCTCTATTCGGATTACTTAATTTTACAAGTTTTACCTGTTTTAAAATCGGTTCTTGCGTATTATCAGGAGAAGTCAACAATACCATTGAATTTGAATCGTCAAAATTCACTGAAGTTATCTTAAAAACTTCGTCTGCAAGGGCAATGTTCAAAGTCATTGCAAAAAATATCAGTATTTGTAAAAATCTTTTTAACATTTAACTATTATTTTATAACAAATAAAACGTTAAAAAAAACATTTTATAGTATAATTGTTTTATGAAAAGAAAACCAATAATTGCAATAGTCGGAAGACCCAATGTCGGAAAATCTACACTTGTTAATCGCTTAGTCGGAGCAAGAGAATCCATTGTCGATGATATGCCGGGAGTTACGAGAGATAGAATTTATTTTGATGTGGAATGGCAAAACAAACATTTTACAGTAATTGACACGGGCGGAATTATTCCTTCTGATGATGATGAAATTATGATTTCAATTTTTGACCAAGTAAAAATAGCTTGCGAAGAAGCTGATAAAATAGTTTTTATCGTTGACGGAAAAGACGGTTTAAATCCTATCGACAACGATATTGCAAATATTTTAAGGAAATCGGGCAAAGAAATTATTTTAGCCGTTAATAAAATTGATAACATAAATCATCAAAATATGATTGCTGATTTTTATGCATTAGCAATCGGTGAACCTATTGCAATATCAGCATTACACGGTTCAGGCGGAGTCGGCGATTTATTAGATAAAATGACCGAAGGATTTGAACAATCCGATGATGAAATTGATGATGAAAAAATCAGAATAGCAATTGTCGGAAGACCTAACGCGGGAAAATCTTCTATCATAAACGCTCTTTTAGGAAAAGACAGAGTTATTGTCTCAGATGTCTCCGGCACAACAAGAGATAGTATTGACAGCAAAATTAACTATAAAGATAAAGAATTTATTTTAGTTGATACGGCCGGCATCAGAAAAAAGGCAAAAGTTGATTGGGGCGTCGAAAAATTTGCAGTCGACAGGGCAATTCGCTCCATTAAAGATTGCGATGTCGCAATTCTTGTTATTGACGCTCAAGAAGGAATTTCTGACCAAGATAAAAAAATATCTTCACTTATTACAGAAGCTGGTAAAGGTATTATAATCGCAATTAATAAGTGGGATTTGATTGAAGATAAAAAATCAAATACGATTAATCAATTTGATAAAAAACTTCAAAATAATATTCCGTTTCTTGAATTTGCTCCGAAAATTTATATTTCTGCAGTAACAAAACAACGTCTTAATATGATTTTTGAAAAAGCAATTGATGTTTATGAAGAAGCCACGAAAAGAGTTTCAACAGGACTTCTTAATAAGGTGATATCAGAAGCTTATGTCATGAACCCTCCTCAAAGCGTTAAAAATAAACGACTTAAAATTCTTTACACAACACAAGTAAATGTAAAACCACCGACTTTTGTCTTGTTTGCAAATAATGCAGATTTAATGAAAGACCATTACAAAAGATATATTGAAAACAAATTAAGAGAAGCTTTCGGATTTTTCGGAACACCGATAAGAATTTCCCTCAGAGAAAGAAAAAACAAGGAGAAATAATGGATATTTTATTATTCATAATAATCGCCTATTTAATCGGCTCAATTCCAACAGGATTTATCGTAGTAAAACTTTTTAAAGGTGAAGATATAAGAAAAATCGGCTCAGGCTCAACCGGTGCAACAAATGTGAAAAGAGTTATGGGCAAAAGTTGGTTCTTTATCGTTATGATTTTAGATGCAATTAAAGGAGCTTTGCCTGTTATTTTAGCAACTTTATTTGCAACTACACTTAAATCAATAGGTTTAATTCCTGTTTTATGTGCAATAGCAGTTATTTTGGGACACAGCAAATCTATATTTTTAGGGTTTACAGGCGGAAAATCAGTAGCTTCAGGCGTTGGAACAATTTTGGCTCTTAATTGGCAAGTCGGTTTGATAATTGCCCTGATTTGGGCTCTGATAACTTATTTTACTAAATATGTGTCTGTTGGCTCTATTATCGCCCTTTGCATTTCTCCGATTTTGATGTTTTTATTTGATATGCCATTAGCTTATGTCGCTTATTGTGTTCTCGGTGCAATCTATATAACTTATTTGCACAGAGAAAATATCAGGCGTTTGATTAAAGGCGAAGAAAATAAAGTAAGATAATTTTTTGATTAAATTTTTTATTAAATGCGGGCGGAAAAAATTTCCGCCCGCATTTTTCGGGGTTTTCTCAATTTTGTTTAAAGATTTTTAACTACTCGTACCTAATGTTTTAGACATATTACTGTATTGAGTTTTAAGCTTCGAAATTAAAGTATCCATATTTTGAAACTGTTTTTCAAGCCTTTTTTGATAAGATTCGATTTTTTCATTTTCCTTATCAAGCCACTCATTTAAATTATTAATTTCTTTGCCGACAGAAGTTGTTCTAGTAGTAAAATAACCTGATGAGCCAAGTGAATCTTCAGTTATTGTTTCCAAATTAGAAACAACCCCATCATTTTCGGTACCGGAACCAATTAAAATTTCTCTGACTTTATCAGGATTTTCATTAAAAGCAGCTAAAAATTTGGCTTCGTCAATAACAAGTTTATCTGTATCAGCATCAACAGACGCTCCGACAGCACCTGTAGTTATACCTATATCCGCTAAAGAAGCTCTTGTTCCATCATTTAATGTTACAGATGCCGTTGCCATTTTTCTTAAATTGTTTCTTACCGAGGTCAATGAAGGTTCATTTTTTAACAATCCATCTTCACCTGTAACAGTATCGGTTTGAGAAAGTGCAGTATTGAATGCACTGATAAATGTGTCTAAAGCACTTTTTACAGAACTGCTATCTCTACCTACATCAAGAGTTATTGTTTCATCAGTAGAGGTTTTTGATTTTAAAGTGAAAGTTAATCCTGCAATACCTGTTACATCGCTGGAAACTGTATTACTTGATGATGAAAGTTCAGTTCCGTTAATTGTAAATTTTGCGATTTTCCCAAGTGTTTGAGAACCTGCTTTTAAACCTGAGGATAAAACTTCACCTGTATTTTCATCATAAGTTGATGTTGTAAACCCTACCAAATCAGTAAAATTACCTGAAATATTTTCTATATTAACGTTAAATGATCCTTCTTGCTTTGATTCAAGAACCATTTTTCCGGCAACATTATCCCAAGATGCGGTTACTCCGGCATCAGGATTTGTATTTATTTCATTTATCAATGTTTGCATCGTTGTATCTGCGTCAATAGTAAAAGTTGCATTACCTATTTTAAATTCACTGGCTTCAACTGTTTGAGAAAATCTTGAATCTTCTCCCAATATTTTTGCATTTGTATCAAAATTTGTTACTGCATGTTTGCTTGAATAAGAACCGTCCAAGTTTTTTTCCAAAGCCATAACCGAATAAAAATTTGATAAATCAGAAGTTGAACCCAAAGTTATATTTCTGTTTTGAGTATCTGAAATTTGTATTTTCCCATCAACCACTTGAGCATTCAATCCTGTTTGATTGGAAATATCGTCCAAAATATCGCCGACAGTACTCTCATCACTTATATCAATATTATATTTTTGGTTATCAACATAAACACTAAAATTTCCGCTTGTGGCATAACCACCTGCCAAATTTTTAAATAAGGTATCTCTGTCAACCTTAGCACCTATTGTTTCTCCTGCACCGAGAACGCTTTCAACCTTTGTTCCTGTCGCAAGTTGCGATACCGTAAGTGCAAGTTTTTGGACTGAAGCTGCATTTGTACTTGATGCCGTCAGTTTAGTTTCATCAGAAGATGTTGTTTTTGTTTGCGAAAAAATTCCGCCTGTTGGATCAAATCTTGTATCTGTAAGCTTTTCTAATGCTGTTCTTAAAGATGAATAAGATGTTTTAACCGTTGATAATGCAGAACTTGAACTTTCTAAACTTGAAAGTTTTGTTTCTTGCGTTTTAAGTGCATCTTGTTTTAAGCCGACAAGAGCTTCTACCCAAGATGATGTGTCAAGTCCCGAACCTAAACCACTAAATGATATTGCCATTTCTTATTTCCTCACAATTTTCCTTATTCTGATTATATTGCAGGAAACATTTTTTTTTAATACATCAAATGATGGATAAAGAGCATTAAAAACAATACTTTAGATTGAAATTTAAATTATAAATAAAATCAGCTGTTATATCATTGTTGAAAGCGAAGGTGCTATTTGAATAAAAGATCTGACCAATTCTTTATCCCATTGAATTCCGGCACCCATTTTCAATATTTCGCAAGCCTTTTCAACACTTAAACCTTTACGATATGGTCTATCACTGATAAGTGCATGATAAGCATCTGCAATTGAAACAATTCTCGCCTCAAAAGGAATTTCCTCGCCTTTAAGCTTATCAGGATAACCTGTTCCATCGTAATGTTCGTGATGGTATTTTATAATAGGAATTAAATCCCGTAAAGATTCATTTGGCATAATAACCTTCTCTGCACCTATTACAGGGTGTTGTTTCATAATTTCCCATTCTTCTTCTGTTAATTTTGAAGGTTTTCTCAAAACATTTTCCGGAATTCCTATTTTACCAACATC
>CAYYAL010000006.1:22552-27850 GCA_964469445.1 uncultured Muribaculaceae bacterium | reverse complement strand
TTTTGTAAGGACTTCCGCAAATGAATGCAAAGCCATATCGTCCCAGAAATTGTAATCAAGAGAACTTATAATCGCAGACATTCCGTCTTTATACCCTTTTGCCTGTGAAATATACATAGCTTGTTCGGCTAAAATAAGTAATTTTTCTTGGTCATGAGTTGCTTCAGGATAAGTGGAAATTCCGATTGATACCTGAATAGGTCCTATATCATCAACAAACGAACAAGACAGCGTATATGTAAGATATTCTGCGACATATTTTGCTTCTGCAGTATCTGTATTAGGTAATATTACGGCAATCTCATCTCCGCCGTATCTTCCTATGGAATCACCATTTCTTACATTTTGCTTAACTTTATCCGCAACTGTTTTTATAACTTCATCGCCTTTTGCATGTCCCAACTCTCTGTTAATTTTTGAAATATTATTTATATCCATAATTATTACGGATAAATCTTTTGATGTCTTTTGGGAATTTTCAATTTCCTTAGCAAGAACTTCTTGAAATCCCCTATGATTCATCAACCCTGTCAAATTATCATTATGAGTATTTTCTGCATTTTTGGTAATTAAATCCACATTATTTATAAATAATGCAAAATGTGTTGCTATAAGATTATATAAATCTATATTTTTTTGTATTTCGCTATCACCTATTATCATAATTCCGAGGCAATTATTTATAGACATCAAAGGAATTACTGCACAAGGCGTATTTTGAAGATATGGAATATTCAAAAAGCTTATATCTTGTTTTATTACATAACATCTTGTTGAAAATGCTTCAAATATCGGGTTGGTAGCTTCACTTTCAAATACTCTTGAAGAATATGTTCCGCCTATTTTATCAATAAGTTTTATATTAATATTCTTTGATTGAGGGTTATAAAGCCCAAATGCCGTAAAGAAACAATTTAATTTATTTGTAAAAATATTGTGTATAGAATAGAAAAATTCATTCACTCCGGTTTTATTTTTCAAAACTTCATTTAAAGACTGGATTACATCTGAATAATCGGCTTGTATAAAATTTTGTGTAGGCGTTGAAAAATAACCGTTATAATTCGTACGATTTGATGAAGTTCTTGTATTTAGCGAATTTATACGTGAAATTATACCGCTTCCCATAATAGGGTTGGATGCTTTTTGATTGTAGATATCGACCTTTTCAGATTCTTTTGTTTTATTAAAATTCAAAATTAACTAATCCTACACACTTCTTTATTTATATTATAAAACATGTAACCACAAAATTTTGCTCTTTCTTAAAGAAAATTAACATTTATAAAATATCAATCGGGTCTACATCTATTGTCATTTTTAAATCTTTGGGAATTGTAATTTTTGTTAAGAAAGATGATATAAAATCATGACCTTTTGTTTCCAGTTTATTTTTAATTAAAATTTGAAATCTGAAATTATTCTTCAATTTTTCAATTATACAAGTGCTTGGACCGTTTATAATAAGCTTTTCCGATACTCCTTGCTTATCAATAACGGTGTTAAGACGTAATGCAATTTCTTGAGCCGCTTTTTCAGCTCTAAACTTATTCTCTCCTGATATAACTAATCTTATAATCTGAGAAAACGGAGGATAATCAAATTCTTCTCTGGCTTGAATTTCAGTTTCATAAAATTCGTTATAATTTTGAGCTTTTGCACTATTTAGTGCATAAAAATCGGGATTATACGTTTGAAAAATAACATTTCCCAAAGATTTTCCTCTTCCTGAACGACCTGCCACTTGCGTCAATAATTGAAAACCTCTTTCTGTTGCCCTAAAATCGGGAAGATTAAAACTTGAATCTGCTGAAATTACGCCTACAAGTGTTACATTAGGATTATCCAAACCTTTTGCAATCATTTGAGTTCCTATCAAAATATCGATTTTTCCGCTTTGAAATCTATCCAAAATTTTTATAATTTCATTTTTTTTAGATAAAACATCGCTGTCAACTCGCTCTATTGCTGCATCTGGGAACATTTCATTTATAAGAATTTCGATTTTTTGAGTGCCTGTTCCTGTATTTTTAAGAAGCGGGCTTTCACATTTAGGACAAGTTTCGGGAAAAGGCTTTGTATTTCCGCAATAATGGCATTTTAACCGGTTTTCGCTACTATGCCAAATCATCGGAATTGCACATTTTTCGCATTCAATAACTTCTCCGCAAGAAAGACATTGCGTTGAAGTTGAAAATCCTCTGCGATTCATTAAAAGAATTACCTGTTCACCTTTTTCCAAAGTTTCTTTAATAGCTTCTCTTAAAGGAATTGAAATTACATTCTTGTAAGCCTGTTGAAAATTATTTTGCATATTTATAACAAAAGTTTCCGCAACTTTTGCGTTATTAAACCTTTTTGTTAATTCAAATAAACAATCGGAATTTTTTGCTCTGTAATATGAGGCGATATCAGGAGTTGCACTTCCGAGCAACAAAGGACAATTGTGGAATTCTGCCAATTTTCTTGCGATTAAGCGTGCGTCATAACGTGGATTTGGGCTTGTTTGCTTGTAAGCACTTTCATGTTCTTCATCAATAATTATAAGTCCGATATTATCAAGCGGAGCAAATACTGCCGAACGAACTCCTGCAAGTATTTTGATTTCATTTTTATATAGACGTTTCCAAACATCGTAACGTTCGCCGTCTGAAATACTGCTGTGCCAAATTGCAATATCATCTGTCGGAAATTTTCTTGCCAATCTTTTTGTAAGTTGCGAAGCAAGAGCAATTTCCGGAGCTAAAAACAAAACATTTTTCCCTGAATTTATAGTATCTTGAATTAATTTAAAATAAATTTCTGTTTTGCCCGAAGCTGTTATTCCATGGAGAAGCAGTGGAGAAATTGCAGGGCTTTTATTTTGTTTAATTTGTTTTTTTATTGCAGAATAAATTTCAAATTGTTCTTTTGACAAATCAAATAGCGGCTCTTTTTCCTCATTTTTAAATATACTTAGAGGATTTCTATAAACTTCTTCTTCCAAAATCCTTATATAACCGAGTTTTTCCAATTTTTTTATTGTAGCTCTTGTTGTCTTAAATTTATTTTCAAAATCAATCAAATTAATTTTGCCCGTATTTTGTAAATTTGAAAGTATTTCAGACTGCCGTTTTGTAAGCTTTCCCAAATCTTTTTTACCTGAAAGTTCAATAACATTTTCTGTTTTTGAATTTTTATCAATAAGTTTCATCGGAATTGCCATATTCAAAACAGTTACAAAGTCGCAACAATAGTAATTTGCAACCCATTCAAGCGTTTTTAAATAATCAAGTGAAAACAAAGGATTTGGATTTAAAATTTTATTAATTTTTTTTGCCTTAATATCAGAAGGAAGATAATTTGAAAACCCGACAATAAAAGCATTTATAAGCCCCTGCCTTCCGAAAGGAACAAGAACAGCTTGTCCGATTTTAATTTCTGATTTAATTTCATCAGGAATTAAATAGCTGAAAGTTTTTACCCCCAACCCTTTAATATTAACTAATACGACCGCATATTTATTGTTTAAACCGTCCATATTCGGATTATACCACAATAACTATTAAGAGGTTCACGAGATTAAATTTTTATGATATAATTCATTTGTATTTTAGAAAAAGGGGTTAAAAAAATGGCTAGATTAATAAGACCTACTTGGGCTATAAGATGTGTTCAATCAGGTTGCAAAGAACTTTTTGAAGTTGTTGCTCTTGAAGACGGTAAACAACAAGAAGTTATTTGCCCAAAATGCGGTGAACATTATGTTTATCCTATTTTAAACGAGGAAAAAGAAGGTTAATTGAATAAAAGATATAATCAATTCAGTTCTCATTTAAAAGAAAAATTTAATGCAAAAGTTTACAAAATAACACTCGATGCGGGATTTTCCTGTCCAAACAGGGACGGTAAAATTTCAACAGGCGGGTGTATTTTTTGTGATGAAGGCGGAAGCTTTTCTATGAGCCATTCAAATTTGTTACCAATTGAAAAACAAGTTGAAATTGCGGCTGAAACTTTACATAACAGATTTGGGGCTGAAAAATTTATGTCTTATTTTCAAGCTTATTCAAATACTTATAAACCGCTTGAAGAATTAAAACTTATTTACCCACAAGCATTAAAACATAAGGATATTGTCGGAATTTCAATAGGAACACGCCCTGATTGCATTGATGATGAAAAATTAAAATATATAGCTTCTTTTAAGAACGATTATTACACATGGATTGAATACGGATTGCAAACAATTCATGATAAAACTTTGCAAAAAATTAATCGTGGACATGATTTTAATTGTTTTTTAAAAGCTTATGAAAAAACAAAAGGAAAAGGGATTAAAGTTTGCGTACATGTGATTTTGGGGCTTCCTGAAGAATCTCGAGATGATATGTTAAAAACAGCCGAAAAACTTGCCGAATTAAAGGTTGACGGGGTAAAAATCCACATGCTCTGCGTTATGAAAAATACTCCGCTTGAAAAAATGTATGATGAAGGCAAAATTTCTTTTATGAATGAAGATGAATATGTGAAATTATGTTGTGATTTTTTAGAAATTTTGCCACCAGAAACGACTATCCACAGACTTGGCGGAAACGGACATACAAAACTTCTCGTCGCTCCGCGATGGATTCAAAAAAAACTTGATATTTTAAATAAGATTGATAAAGAACTTGAATACAGAAATTCTTTTCAAGGTTATAAATTAAAATAATAAAATATTTTCTTTAGTATTTGTCATAAATATTCTCGGCGTACATGGGCTGAAAAAAGCTATATCAACAGGGATTTTACCGGATAAAGAAAAGGAATCGTCGCCTTTAAATCCTGAAAGTCCAACTATTTTTTCTTCATCATTAAAAATTTTCTTAACAAAATCAAACATAAACTCTCCTATTTTAACCTAAATAACTATATCTATTTACAAAATTTTTGTGTATAATGTATTTAATAAAAATTTTTCAAAAGTAAAATATTTTTTTTAAGGAGTTTAAAAATTATGTCAAAAGTAACAAAAGATATGAGTATTATTGAAATAGTACAAAATCACCCTGAAAGCTTACCTGTATTTGCAAAATACGGATTAGGTTGTATCGGTTGTGCAGCAGCAAGATTTGAAAACCTTGAAGCAGGAGCAAAAGTTCATGGTGTTGACCCTGAAGTTATGGTTGCAGAAATAAACGAACTTATTGAAGAATAATTAAAAAGGGGGCTATAAATGGTTCTTTGGCAAACTTTTCTCGTCGTCGGAATTATATCACTTATTTTTGAGTTATTTTTCCCTATGATGTTTTTCTTGACCTTTGCAATAGGTGCTTT
>CAYYAL010000006.1:0-22452 GCA_964469445.1 uncultured Muribaculaceae bacterium | reverse complement strand
ATGCATGTAGAAAAAATTTAGGAGGTAAAATATGAGTTTTTCATTTTTTTGGATTTTACTTGCACTTGCAATAATTTATATTGCAAAAGGCGTAATAATCGTTCAACAAGCAGAAGAGATGATTATTGAAAGATGGGGAAAATTTCACAAAATTTTATCTCCCGGTCTTAATTTTATAATTCCTTTCATCGACACACCAAGAGGAATTTCTTGGAAAGTTTCACAAAAAGGGATTGACGGGCAAACTTATTCTTATTACAAAGTCGTAAACAGAATTGATATGAGAGAAAATGTTTACGATTTCTCAAGACAAAACGTTATTACAAAAGACAATGCAACAATAAGCATTAACGCTCTTTTATACTTCCAAATAGTCGATGCAAAATCAGCCGTTTATGCAATCGGAAATTTGGTCGAAGCAATAGAAAAACTTACCCAAACAACTTTAAGAAACCTTGTCGGTCAAATTGTTTTAGACGAAACGCTTGTATCACGTGATAAAATAAACCACGAATTAAGAGCAATTCTTGATGAAGCAACTAACAAATGGGGCGTAAAAGTTAACAGAGTAGAATTGCAAGACATAATTCCGCCTGTTGATATTCAACAAGCGATGGAAAAACAAATGAAAGCCGAACGTGAAAAACGTGCAACAATTTTGAATGCGGAAGCCGAAAGAGAAGCTGCTATTAATATTGCCGAAGGTAAAAAACAAGCCGCAATCCTTCAAGCAGACGGACAAAAACAAGCTGCAATTCTTCAAGCAGACGGTCAGAAAAAAGCAAGAATTCTTGAAGCCGAAGGTGAACAAGAAGCTATTAAAATGATTATTGAAGCAATCGCAAATAAAGGTCAACCTGATAAATACTTGATTGCAATGAAATATTTGGAAACTTTAAAAACAATTACAAATGGCGAAAACAATAAAATCGTTTACATGCCTTATGAAGCAACCGGAATATTGTCTTCCGTTGACGGCATTAAAGAAATGTTTAACGGAGTTGGTAAATAAATATTTATTAAAGAGGGCGGAGCCAAGGCTCCGCCCTCTTTTTATATCTAAATTCTTGATTTGTAAAAACCCTTGTTGTAAGATATTCTGACGAGGTGATAATTATGGACAAAGACTGTATTTTTTGCAAAATTATAAACGGCGATTTTAATACCGAATTTTTATACGAAAACGAATATTTAGTTGTTTTTAAGGATATAAATCCTAAAGCCAAAACGCATCTTCTTGTTGTTCCGAGAGAACATATTCCGTCTTTAAACGAACTAGAAGACGAAAATCTTATGAAAGAACTTTTAAAAGGAGTAAAAACTATTACAAAAAAACTTGGAATAAAATCTTACAGAACACAAATTAATACGGGAAAAGAAGCAGGACAAGAAGTTTTTCACCTTCACATACATGTTTTAGCCAATTAGAAAGGATACAGAATAAATGCCTACATTAACTTATTATAAAGAAATTACGCCGTCAGGTTTTGGAATTGCAATTGAACAAAAAGAAGTTTTATTTTCAGAACAATCAAAATTTCAAAAGGTTGAAATCATCGACAGCAACTCGTCTTTAGGAAAAATTTTAACACTTGATGACTTAATGATGACAACAGAAGGTGATGAATTTTTCTATCATGAAATGATTGCACACATTCCGATGATGCACCACAAGGCACCTAAAACTGTTCTTGTAATAGGCGGTGGCGATGGCGGAACTATCAGAGAAGTTCTAAAACATAAAACTGTTGAAAAGGCTGTTTTATGCGAAATTGACGGAATGGTTATTGATGTTTGCAAAAAATATTTGCCGACGATTGCATGTGAATTAGATAATCCAAAAGTTGAAATTTTGGTTGAAGATGCAATTGAATATATTAAAAATAAAGAAAATATGTTTGACATTATTTTAATCGACAGTACCGATCCAATGGGACCGGGAGAAGGTTTATTTACGGAAGAATTTTATACAAATGTAAAAAAAGCTCTTAAAAAGGACGGAATTATGGTTGCCCAATCAGAATCTCCTGTTGCAAATAAACAAGAAATTAAAAAAATGTACGATTTACTTAAAAAAGTATTTCCGATAACTTCGACTTACACTTCAAATATTCCTACATATCCGGGGGGATATTGGGCTTGGGCATTTTGTTCAAATGAGGTTAAACCGCTTTCATATTTTGCAGAAGACAGAGAAAATGATATTGTAAAAACTTGCAAAGTTTATAATAGAGAATACCATAACGCACGTTTTGCATTGCCGAACTTTCTAAAAGAATTATTATAAAAATACCTCGCTCAGGCACTTGTTAAAATTAAAAATATAAAGGACAATCAATTTATGAAAAAAATTGTAATTATAGGCGGTGTTGCAGCAGGTGCAAAAGCAGCGGCTAAATCCAGACGCATGGACAAAGATGCCGAAATAAACCTTTATACAGAAGATGCAAATGTATCTTACTCAGCTTGTGGATTGCCATATTATATTGCAGGAATTTTTGAAGATTATCAAAAACTTTTAGTCAGAAGCCCTGAAGAATTTGAAAAAAGCGGAATTCATATTCATCTCAGAAACAGAGTTGAAAAAATTATTCCTGAAAAAAAACAGATTTTAGTTGTAAATCTTGATACTTTAGAAGAATTTTACGTAAATTATGACAAATTAGTTATTGCAACAGGTGCAAGCCCTGTTATTCCTGATATTAAAAATGTTCATCTGAAAAACGTTTTTACATTAAGAACGCTTGAAGACGGAGTTGCAATAAGAAATCAAGCAAGAAAATCAAACCATGTAACAATAGTCGGCGGAGGTTATATAGGAATTGAACTTCTGGAAGCTTTTGTAAAAAACAATTTACAGGTAACTTTGGTTGAATTTGCTCCGCACATAATGCCAATTCTTGATGAAGATATCGCAACACTTATTGAAAAACATATAAGACAAAAAGACGGCGAAAAAGTCAAACTGGTTACGAGTGATGCGGTTGTTGAACTTATCGGAAAAAATTCTGTCGAAAAAGTTAAAACAAAAAACGGGCTTGAATTTAAAACAGATATGGTTGTTTTATCAGTAGGAGTTCGTCCGAATGTCAAAATAGCAAAAGATGCAGGAATTGAGCTCGGAATTACGAGAGCAATAAAGGTCAATCAAAAAATGCAAACAAATCTTGAGGATATATATGCTTGCGGAGATTGTGCCGAAAAAACTCAAATCGTATCAAAAACTCCGACATGGATTCCGCTCGGCTCGACCGCAAACAAAGAAGGTAGATGTGCCGCGATAAATATTAACGGCGAAGAAGACTTATTTCAAGGCGTTCTCGGCTCTGCTGTTACAAGATATTTCGGGCTTACAATTTCTACAACAGGTTTATCAGAAAAAGAAGCAACGAAACTCGGCTCTGAAGTTGTTTCCGCAACTGTTACGAAATATGATAAAGCAGGTTACATGCCTGAAGCCAAAAACCTTACTGTAAAACTTATTGCAGATAAAAATACAAAAAAGCTTCTCGGAGCTCAAGCAATAGGGTGCGGCGATGCCGATAAACGAATTAACACAGTAACAACGGCATTGTTGGCAGGTATGACAGTTAAGGATTTTTGTAATAACGATATGACTTACGCACCACCGTTTTCGACTCCGATTGACACTGTATTAAACGCCTGCGAAGCTTTATTAAAAAAATTATAGGAGATTTTATGCTTAATTTATACATTCTTCCAAATTGCCCTTTTTGCAAAAAAGTTCTGGCATTTTTACAGGAAAATAAAATTCCGTTTAATGCACTAGATATAAGCGAAAACAAAGATTTTTTAGATGATTTAATTAAAATAGGTGGCGAAAAACAAGTTCCGTTTTTAGTCGATACCGAAAATAACGTCAGAATGTATGAATCTGATGATATCATTGATTATGTAAGAAATCTTACCTTAAAGAATTAATCGCCTGCTCGATATTATCGGACTTATATATATAATTTCCTGCAACAAGTGAATTTGCACCCATTGATGTACAAATTTTTCCCGTAATATTATTTATTCCACCATCAACTTGTATTATTAAATCCTCTTTCGCAGAATTTCTTAAAACAGGTATTTTGGAAGCACAATCATGCATAAATTCCTGTCCGCCAAAGCCCGGTTCAACCGTCATTACAAGAACTAAATCTAAATCATTCAAATATTTTAAAATCTCTTGAGGATTTGTCTTCGGTTTTATCGACATCCCGACTTTAACATTAAAAAATCTTATATAGTTAATTAAATAAGAAATGTCTTCTTCTTTAACCGCTTCATAATGAAATGTAATTATATCAGCTCCGGCTTTTATGAAAGCTTCTGCATATTTTTTCGGATTTGCTATCATCAAATGAACATCTAACGGTAATTGGGTAACTTTTTTTATCGATTTAACAACAGGAACGCCTATCGAAATATTCGGAACAAAATGTCCGTCCATAACATCAATATGCAACCAATCCGCACCTGCTTTTTCCACAAGCTCAATATCTCTGCCTAAATTGGCAAAATCCGCTGATAATATTGAAGGTGAAATAATTGTTTTATTCATTTTCTTTTATAATTCCTAATTTAATACAAGCACTATATGCACAATTTAATTCTGCTTCCTTTTTTGTTTTACCACTTG
Organism: uncultured Muribaculaceae bacterium; assembly: GCA_964469445.1. Classification (GTDB taxonomy): domain Bacteria; phylum Cyanobacteriota; class Vampirovibrionia; order Gastranaerophilales; family Gastranaerophilaceae; genus CAYYAL01. Next base: position 17,804 of record CAYYAL010000006.1, on the reverse strand, counting down.
CAACTGCAAGCCTTTCGCCATTATAAACAACTTCAACTTCGAAGACTTTTTCATGTTGCAAACCACTTTCATTTATTATCTTATAGGTTGGAACTGTTTTTGTCAAAGATTGCGTATATTCCTGCAATATACATTTTGAATCATATTTATCAATATTTTTACAAATTTCATTAATTTCCGCTGATAAAACATTTTCTAAAAATTTCATAATTTTATCAAATTTATTATCAAGATAAAATGCCCCTAATAAAGCTTCAAAAACACATGCCATAATAGAAGATTTTTTGCGTCCGCCTGTTTTTTCTTCATTTTTACCTAAAATTATAAATTTATCTAAACCTAATCCAAACGCGATTTTTGCCAATGTATTATCCGAAACTAAAACTCCTCTTATTTTTGTTAAATCACCTTCCATAAATTGCGGAAAACTTTTATATAAAATTTCACTGGCACAAAGTTTTAATACGGAATCCCCCAAAAATTCCAATCTCTCATAATTATTTAAAGATGAAATGCTATTTTCCTTTGTATGAGAACTGTGCGTAAAAGCCTTTTCAAACAAAGTTTTATCGTCAATTTTAATTTGAAAAATGTCTTCTAATTTTCTAAAATTAAATTCCGAAGACATTCAAAATTCCTTTCGAAAAATCTACAAAATCCAACCACAATTGGTTAGAAATAACAAAATAATTAAAATAATAATAAGCAACCGGAATTGTGAAAACAAAACTATCACAACGATCTAAAAACCCACCGTGTCCCGGTAACAATGAACCTGAATCTTTAACTCCTGCATCTCTCTTCATTAAGGATTCTGATAAATCACCAATTTGAGCAAAGAAAGTTACCAAAATTCCGACGATTAAGCAATGATACCAAGCTAAATTTATAAAATACCCGATAAAAAACGAAGCTGCAATTGCACATAAAGCACCACCAATTGCTCCTTCTACCGTTTTATTCGGACTTACTGTAGGGCTTAATTTATGTTTTCCGAAACGACTTCCAAAACAATATGCCCCGACATCAGTTAATAAAATTGCAAAAAATACGAGCGTAACATAACCCAATCCATCATTTTGGACGTTTAATTTTAACAAACGATAAGGATAATCAGAATTCAAATCCCTCAATAAAAGAACATGCAACGGAAACCAACCGCTATATACAAATCCCAATAGAGTTGAAGAAATATTTGCGATATAAGGCTGTCTTCCCGCAAACAGAACTCCCATAAATGCAGAAATCGTTCCTACCATAAAAATCACAGGTGCTAAATCAAATCTATTGAAATACGCACTTATTGCAAAAAGAGCATTTACAAATAAAATCACCTTCAAACTCGGATAAAAACCTTTATTTTCAAGTATTTTTACAAATTCAATTGAAGCTAAAACGATAAAAGCCGAAACAATCAATAAAAGTGCCAATCCACCGTTTAAAAAGCACCACAAAACGATTAATCCTAAAATTACTCCCGTTAATAATCTTGTTTTACTCTTACCTGAAGAAAACATTTATACCGTTAAAACCTCTTTTTCCTTATCTTCAACCATTTTATCAATCATTTTTGTGTATTTATCAGTTAATTTCTGAATTTCTTCTTGATTGCTTTTAACAACATCTTCAGGAAGATTTTCTGATTTTTCAAGTTTTTTTAAATCATCAGTGATATCACGACGAGCATTTCTGATAACGATTTTTGAATCTTCACCCATTTTCTTAACATCTTTTGCAATCTCACGTCTTCTATCTTCCGTAAGAGAAGGGAAAACAAGCCTTAAAACAATACCATCTGAATTCGGTGCAATTCCCAAATCTGCTTTGATAATTGCTTTTTCAATTTCTTTAAAAACAGATTTATCATAAGGTGAAATTACAAGCGTTGTCCCATCTTGAACAGTAACTTGCGACATTTGACGAAGCGGAGTCGGTGCTCCATAATAATCAACCAAAACCTTATCCAAAATCATCGGATTAGCTCTGCCTGAACGGACTTGTCCAAACTCTCTTTGCAATTGATTAATTGCCTTCTCCATTTTCTCTTCACCGAATAAAAATAATTCTTCTAAACCTTCCATTATTTGACCCCTTTATATTATTAATTAACTAATGTTCCGACTTTTTTATCTTCTAAAATTTTAACTAAACTTCCTTTAGCCTGAAAATCAAAAACAACAATAGGAATTTTATTTTGCTTACATAAAGCACAAGCTGCTGTATCCATAACTTTCAAGTTATTCTTTATTATGTCATCATAACCCATTAAATCTATTTTCTTAGCTTTTGAATTAACTCTTGGGTCATCATCATAAACCCCGTCAACTCCGTTTTTAGCCATAAGCATCGCATCTGCATTAACTTCAGAAGCTCTCAAAGCAGCTGCCGTATCTGTTGTAAAGAAAGGATTTCCCGTTCCTGCAGCAAATATCACAACTCTCTTTTTTTCCAAATGTCGAATAGCCTTCATTCTGATGTAAGGTTCTGCGATTTGGTCCATTTTAATCGCCGATTGAACTCTGCAATGCACACCCAATTTTCTCAAACTGCTCTGTAAAGCTATCGCATTCATCACCGTTGCAAGCATTCCGACATAATCTCCCGAAGCTTGGTCCATTCCGAGTTTTGCAGAATTGCTCAAACCTCTGAATATATTTCCGCCACCGACAACAACTGCAATTTCAACCCCTAAATCATATAAAGACTTAATCTCATTTGCAATCATACTTACAGGATTTATATCTATACCAAACTCTTGTTCCCCCAAAAGGGCTTCTCCGCTTATTTTTAGCAGAATTCTTTTATACTTCAAAACCATTAAGTTACCTCGATAAACTTTTCTTATTTAAAAGTTTACTTTAAAAACCCATGCTTGTAAAGAAATTTGTCATACTTATAAGCAAAGAAAATTCACAAAACATTTTTATTATGAATTTATTTATAAATTTTTGCGTAAGTAGGATTTACCGCAAGCCACTTAAATGCTTGACCGTTTTCAATTTCAGGAATATCAATAACAAAAGTTCCGCCGTAACGCCCTCTTGCAAATCTTAAATAGCCTTGTTTTGCAAGATTTTCAAACGCTTTTCTTATTGTATTCGGACTTAAATCCAATTGTTTTGAAAAATCCATAATAGAAGGTAATTTTGAACCTATTTCATAATTTTCTGCAATCATTTTTTTAATATGTTCCTGCGTTTTTTCATAATTATAAAATGCGGTTTGATATGCAGGTGCAAATATCGTTGTTTCAGGCTTTATCGCAGAATTTGCGTCATTAGGCATCTTTAAAACAACCGTTCCGTATCTTCCACGCCTAGCGAGAAGAATTTTTTTATCAACTAAAACATTAAATGCATCATGAATTGTTTTGATACTTACTTTTAAATCTTTGCTCAAAAACTCATGTGCAGGCATTTTTTGACCTACTTTTAAATTTTTTATAATATAATTTTCTAAATCTTTTTGAACTTTTTCCGCCAATGTTACAACAACAACGTCTTCTTTTTTCACCGAAAATCCTTTTGATTGCAATATCCAATAATTTTCTCTTCCGACATTATTTTCATGATGTAAAATACCGCTCAAACAAAGATTTTCAATAGCTAAACGAACAGTATTTGATGAAATATTCATCATCGAAGCCAAAATTCTTGTTGAAGGAATTTTTTCACCGACTTTTACGGATTTTAACAAATATTTTTTTATGTCTTCAACAGCAATATCTCGTTTTGAAGTCAATTTACGAACCTTTAATTTAGGGTTTTTCCAATTTCTAATCATAGTTCCGATTCGTTGTTTTGATTGCACATAACCCTTATCTTCAAGCAATCTGAAAACATTTTGAGCTGTCCCGATACTTACGCCCAAATGATAAGCAAATTCAGTTTTTTTCGGCAATAAATCATATTCTTTAATATTTCCGTTTTGGTAATTTTCTTCAATCCAATTTATGAGCCAATCAGAAATAACATTTGTTTTAGAATCTTCAATTTCTTTCAACTCAGGAATGTTTTCAACAATCATTTCGACAGGAATTTTTCTTAAAGAATTTTTATCAATTAAAGAATAATCATTTTTTTTCACAATTAAAAACCTCCGAGCATTTTAATATTATACTAAATATAAAAAAACACACAATATTTTTTGCTAGATTAAACAATATGTCTTAATGTTTCTTTACTTTATTAAACAACACATATTATTTTAACATAAATTATAAAACATACTATATATTTTATAAAAAAATCATCTTAAAAGACGAGCATAATCACCTTCGATACACAAAAAACCTTCCGCTAAAAACAATTCGTAATCCTTAAAAAAACTTTCTAACAATTTTTCTATAAATTCTTCTTTATCAATTTTCTGGCCAATTTCAGCGGATAAAGACGTTATCGGGATATCAATTTCTTGTAAATCTTCCGCCTTCACATTTACATTAATTCCTATTCCCAAAACCATTCCCTTAAATATTTCACCTTGAGTAACGGCTTCTGCCAAAATTCCCGAAACTTTTTTGCCCGAAATCAATATATCATTTGGATATTTTATACTCGGATTTATTCCGTATTTTTCAAGTAATTGACACACTTTTACGGACAAATATCTTGTCATATCAGAATATTTTTCCTCAAATTTTCTGTTCGGTTTCAACACAATTGTCATAAAAATATTTTCTCCTGAAATATCAATCCATTTTCTGTCAAATTGTCCTCTGCCGCTATTTTGATGCTCAGCAATTATAATTGTCTTATCCGAAAGAGACGCCAATTTTTCTTTTGCGTAATCATTTGTGGATTTTAATTTCTCAAATTTTATAATATTCATGACAAAAATTATAAACGAAACAAGGGCTTAAATATGCAAAATTAATTTTTTTATGTATAATCAATTTATGAAAAATGATAAAAAACTTTTTGTTATATCGGGTTCTTCAGGCGTCGGAAAAGGAACTGTCATAAAATCTTTTTTAGAAAAAAATCCTGAATTTAAACTTTCCATATCCTGCACCACAAGGCAAATTCGCCCTAATGAGCTTGAGGGTGTAAATTATTTTTATTTAACAAAAGAAGAATTTGAAAACAGTATTAAAAATGATGAATTTCTTGAATGGGCAGAATTTTCAGGAAATTTTTACGGTACAAAAAAATCTTATGTTGAAAAAAAATTAGCAGAAAATTTCAATATAATTTTGGAAATAGATACAAAAGGAGCGTTGCAAGTCAAAGAAAAACTTCCTGATGCAGTATTAATTTTTATTGCACCGCCTTGTTATGAAGAATTGGAAAACAGATTACGAAATCGTCATACAGAATCGGAAGAAGCTATTCAAAAAAGATTGAGTGAAGTAAAATTTGAACAAAAAAATTCAAAACTTTTTGACTACATAATAACAAATGATACAGTCGAAAATGCCGTAAAACAAATTGAAAAGGTTATGGAGAATGCTTAAAGGTAAAAACATTTTAATAGGTATTACGGGCGGAATTGCGGCTTATAAAATTTGTGAACTTATCCGCATGTTTAAACGTCAAAACGCTCAAGTTAAAGTGGTTATGACAGAAAATGCTCTAAATTTTGTAACAAAATTAACCTTGCAAAATTTAACGCAAAATCAAGTTTATACGCAACAATTTGATATAAAAAATTTCGACCCGAAGCATATAAGTTTATGTGATGAAGCTGATATTTTCGTACTTGCACCCGCAACAGCAGACAGCATTTCCAAAATTGCAAAAGGAATTGCCGATAATCTTTTAACAACGATTGCATGTGCCTTCCAAAAACCGATAATCATTGCGCCTGCGATGAATACAGGTATGTGGAACAATAAAATTCTTCAAGAAAATATCAAAAAATTAAAATCTAAAGGAATAACTTTTATTGAACCGGAAAGCGGATTTTTGGCTTGCGGAAGTGTCGGAAAAGGACGTTTGGCAAAAATTGAAGATATTTTTGAGAAAACTTGCCAAATTTTAAGTCTAAAACAAAGATTAAAAGGCGAAAAAATTCTTGTAACAGCAGGCGGAACAAGAGAAAAAATCGACAGCGTAAGATTTATTTCAAACTATTCTTCAGGCAAAATGGGTGAAGCAATCGCAGATATGGCTTACATGCAAGGTGCAGAAGTCGTTTTAATCACAACAAACAAGACGGAAAAACCTTATAAAACAATTAATGTAAATTCCGCTTTAGAAATGCAAAAAGCGGTTGAAGATGAATTTAAGAATTCGACTTATCTTTTTATGACCGCTGCTGTTGCGGATTTTAGACCAAAAGAAATTTCTCCTCAAAAAATTAAAAAAACAGAAGATAATAATGAGATGCGTTTAAATTTAATAAAAAATCCTGATATTTTAAAAGAAATCTGTAAAATTAAAACCAAAAATCAAACTGTAATCGGATTTTGTGCGGAAAGTGAAAATTTAGAAGAATTCGCAAAATTAAAAATTCAACAAAAAGGTTGCGATTTGCTTGTTGCAAATGACATTTCCCGCTCTGACATCGGATTTTCCAGCGATGAAAACGAAGTTTTAATCGTTGATAAAAACTTAAATATAGAAAAATTAGAAAAAAATTCAAAAATAAATATTGCCTTAAAATTATTGGAAAAAGGATTGGAAATATCTTGAAATCTGAAGAAATTTACGGAATTATAGAAGCTTCAGCTCCGCTTGAAACCCAAGAAAGCTGGGATTGTTCAGGCATTATAATAGATATTCCGAAAAATATAGAAAAAATTATGTTAGCACTTACTCCGACAAAAGATATTTTTGAACAAGCTAAAAAGATGAACTGCGATTTAATCATAACTCACCACCCATTATTTTTTGTGCCGTTTGTATTGAAAATTTATAATATTCCGCTCTATTCGGCTCACACAAATCTTGATAAAGCAAAAGGCGGAACAACCGATACTCTTTGTAAAATATTAGAATTGACACCGCAAACCAAATCACATGACTTCTTACGATTTATTGATATAAACATGACTTTAAACGAACTTATTTCAAATATAAAAGGAAAATTAAATATAAAACATCTTAAAATTACAAATAAATCAAATAAAACAGAAATTAAAAAAATAGCTCTCTGTGCAGGCAGCGGAAGCGATTTTATAGATGATGCCATCGAAAATTCAGCAGATTTACTGATTACGGGTGATGTAAAATACCATACCGCAATGGATAATGATATAATATTGATTGATATCGGTCATTTTGAGAGCGAAAAACCTATTCTGGAAACATTGAAAAAAATTTTACAAACAAAAAATATGGAAGTATTTATTGCAAATGAAGAAAATCCTTTTAAATATTATTAGCTTATTAATTTTAATATTCATAAACAATTCTGCAATAGCTTACGAAACAGTTGTAGTCGATTTTCCGGTGAAAGAAGGCTGGCACAGCGTATATTATCAATCCATAGGGAAAGAATCTATTCTCCAATATGTTCCCAAAGGTCAATCTTATTCAAAATGGACTCGCACAATAATTTTTCACTCATATAAAGATGGTAGAATTGAAAGAGATGCAGGTAGATTTATGAATACAACAACATCTCAAATGGAGGCTCAAAACTCAAGTGCAGGTTATAAATATATTAAAAATACACCTGAAGATTCTATGGCAATCAGATGTACCAACAGAACAGCTATTGCTCCGGCTCAATGTGAAATTTATAAAATTATGCTTTCTCACGAAGGTATTATGACCATGCATTATATAAATAAAAATAAACAAGATTATGTAAATACTTATAATAAATGGTACAACATTATTAAAAATATAAGAATTTATTATAGCTATTACAGAACAGACCGTGTTATGGATAAAGCAACTTATTTTGAAATGTAGACTTATTTACTACTGCTTTTTACTATAAAATCTAGGCAAAAAGTCCAATGCAATAAGAGTTTGAAAAGACTATCATAGAATAGTAAATCCTCAACTCTTCTAACAGCTAATGCTCTTCCCTCTTCTTAACTGCAAGAGGGTTTTCTTTTGTTAACTAAAAAATTTTTATTTGTGATAAGTTTCATTATTTAATATTTTAAACGATCTGTAAATTTGTTCAACTAAAATTAATCTGGCAAATTGATGCAAAAATGTCATCTTCGATAAACTCATCTTTAAATCAGCCCTGTCTGAAATCGTCTTTGCAAGCCCACAAGAAGAACCGATTACAAAAATAAGTTCCCGATGTCCGAAATTCATAATTTCTTGGATTTTTAAGGCGAATTTTTCGGAAGAAAAATTCGCCCCATCTATTTCAAGCGTTATCACAAAAGAATCGTCTTTTATAAAATTCAAAATTTTTTCCGCTTCAAGTTCAAGTGATTTTTCAATCAAATTTTTATCTTTAATTTCAACGGGAGAAATTTCAACAATTTCAAAAGAGGTATAGGGCATAATTCTCTTAGAAAATTCTTCAATTCCCTGCGACAAAAATTTTTCCTTAATTTTTCCTAAAGCTATAATTTTAATTTTCATTTTTCACATATAAAGTTTGCGTAGGGAAAGCAAATTCAATACCTTCAGCTCTAAAATTTTCTATAATCAATGCCAAAATTTTACTCCTAATGACATTAACTTCCGCAAAAGTCGTAACATTTGCATAAGCAATAAGTCTTATTTTAATTGAACTCGCACTCAAAGAAGAGATAAAAACTTGAAAATCCTTATAAATAAGCTCTTGCGAATTTGCAACAAGTCCTATAATTTCAACCGCCCTTGAAATCTTTTCATTAGGCGTATCATAAGTTATATCAAAATATTCACTAATTCGTCTTTTTGTAATTTTAGACATATTTTTTATGACGCCGTTTGCCAAAACCGAGTTCGGAATTGTAACAATGGAATCGTCAAGCGTTCTTATCTTTGTAGAACGTAAATTTATTTCAATAACATTACCTTCAATCGCTTCTGAATTTATAGATTGTTCAAGCACAATATAGTCGCCGATTTTATAGGTATAATCAAACAATAAAGATAATGAGCCGAAGAAATTTGCAATAGTTTCTTTAGCCGCAAAGCCAACAGCTAAACCTGTTATTCCAAAACCTGCAATCAATGAAGTTGCTGAATAACCGTGTTTTTGCATAATAATTGCAACCGCAAAAAATAAAATCAATACTTTAAATATTTTCTTAAATATCGGAACAAACCTTGCTAAATCAGAATTTTCTGCATTTGAATTCACTCGTTTTTGAATATTTTTATCCAACATATCCGTAAATTTAAAAAACAAATACACAAGAAATACAGTAACTGCCATTTCTATAAAAAAATCCGCATATTCAAGAATAAAACTTTTTATAATTTCCATAATTTTAACCTTTTTTTAAATACTAACATAAAAATTAATGCTTAATCAAACAACCGCTGTCAAATTTATCAATCTTTCCGTCAAAATTGTTATCAACCCCATCATAGCAAGAACCTATGCTGTCAAAAGATTCTGCCCTCGGAATTCTTTTTAACCATTTATCAGGAATTTTCACCCATAAATATTGAAAGAAATCCTTATAGAATAGAGCAATTCCATTATTTCTTATAATAACAACATTTTCATCATTAATATTTTCTCCGCTTTTAGAAAAATTCATTGACCCTGAAATCGTATACAAATCATCAATTACAATCGTTTTTTGATGTAATTTCCCTGCAAAATTTTCAACCTTAACCTCAATTCCGTTTTTCCTTAAATAACTAAGCTGAGTTGATTTTGAATTCGCATTAACAGCATCAAGAATTATTTTTACCACAACACCCCTGTTTTTCGCCTCAATTAAACTATCGGCAAAAGCTTTGTGCGTTATCAAAAAACTCGGAATATAAATGTATTTCTGCGATTTTTTTATTAATGGAATTATTTTATTCGTGATAATTTTATCTTGCGGAGAAAAATAAATTTGAATTTCGGAATTTTGAGAAATTTCATTCTTATTTTTTTGATTATGAAATTTTTTCAAAAACATTTGCTCAAATTCTGTTTCATAAATTTTTGCGATTTCATCAGAATGAATAATAAGAAGATTATTTGAATTAAATCCCGACAAATCACTTGGCGTAAGATTTGCAGAGCCTGTTATTACTGTTTTTCCGTCAATAATCATAAATTTATTATGCATCAGTGCATTTGAATATTTTAAATTACTTGCTTGTGAATTTATATCCCCTTGCGAATTTTTAAGCAAATTTACCAAATAAAATGTATCCGGATAAAGGTTTTGACCGCTTGAATTTACATCATAAACAAACCTTACATTAACACCTCTTTGAATTGCCCCATCTAATGCCCTATTTATCGCAGGAATTTTCATATACCCGTAAAGTGCCATATCAAGAGTATTTTGAGAAGAATTTATCTGACCGACAACTTCTCTGCATAACACATTTTTACAAGTTATATCCGGTTTTAAATTTTTTGTAAAATCTGACAATAAAAGCTTTATGACAGAAGAATTATAAACTAAATTCGGGACTTTTATATCAATGATTTTTTCTTCATAAAATTTAATCTTATTTTGCGTGGCGGATTTTGCACTTCCAATGCAAAATCCGCAAGGTAAAGCTTCCTTAGGCAATTGCGATTTCGGAATTAAAACGCTATCCCTCGCAACAAGACCATATTTGCAATCCAATTTATGATATTTTAAACTTCGATTGTTCAATCTTACTAAATTCAATTTTTGAGCAATTTTTAAATTTTTTAAAAATTGTTTGTTCGGAATAATATTTTCTTTTTCAAACGCAAATCCTCTTTCTATAAGATTTTTCTGATAATCTTTTTCATCTATATAAATATTTTTAATTTTTTTATCTTTATCAAAAAGAATTTTAACTTTTTCACCTTTTATCAAATCTTTTGAATAAATTTCCGCCAAATACCCTAAAGAAATAAAATCGTCGACAGAAATTCCCAATTTTTCAACAATTTTATCCCTGTCCTGATAAGACTTCGTCGAAAATGTCTCAAAATTTAATTCAACAATTTCATCATCTTCCGCCCTTAAATCTTTATTAAAATCAATGACTATCTTATTCGGAGAAATTACGTCTAAAATATAGTAATCATGGGTCTTTGAATACCTAAAAATACACAGTGCCGAAAATAATATAAAAATTAAAAAAATACTTATTTTTTTCATCTGATTTTTTTATTAAGAAAGCTTTAAAAAATTTGTAATATCAAAGCCCATTCTCTCAATTTTATCCTTTAAATCAAAATTTTGAGTTATATTAAATTCAATCTGATGTCCGTTTGACCTTTTTGAAAGAAAAGAACACGGGTGAATAAGTGCTTCTGCTAAAATATCGCCCGTAATATCAGAATCATCTTTAATTGATTTTAAACCGTATTCCAAAGCCATATCGTCCATCATGCCTGTATATCCGACCCCAATTAAATAATCATTGGTTTTTAAATTATATTTTTTAAGTGTTTCCATATTTTTCTCAGTAAAATAATTTAATAACAAAATCTTCAATATATTTACAGGAAATTTCAAACCAAAATTCTTTTTAAAATCAGGAACGATATAAAAGTGTTCTCTCTGAGTTCTTATATAAGGAATATCGTATTCTTTAGCCAATTTACAAACAAGTTCAAACAATTCCGGAATAGCATGCGTATGTACATGAGAATCAATATGAGAAATTTTAGTATAATTTTGAACTTTTTCAATTTGTAATCGAAATTCTTTTTCTACCTCATTCAAAAAATGGTTGTTCTTCGCCTTAAACATCAAAGAAACAAATCCATTTTTAAATTTTTTAGAAGTAAGTAAACTTTTACCTTCAATTAAATTAAGATGAACGCCGATGCTCAAATCAGCACATTCAGGTAGAACTTCATTTACAGCAGCATTAAAAGCCTTTCCGTTTGCTACAAGACTTGCACTTGTTAAAAATCCTGCATTATAACCTTCTAAAACAGCTTTATTAAAACTGTTTGACATTCCGAAATCATCGGCATTTAATATAAACTTCTTTTCAGACACTTTTTTTCCTTGCTAAGATAACAAAATTATTATAATATAAATATATATTTTAAAAAAGGTATGAAAATGGAAAAACCTACTTTAGCAATAATTGTACCATGTTTTAATGAAGAATTGCTCATTAAAAGTACTGTAAATGAACTGTTTAAGGTTATTGATACGCTGATAAGCAAAGATAAAATCAAAACAGATAGTTTTATTTATCTTGTAGATGACGGTTCAAAAGACAAAACATGGGAAATTATAGAAAAACTTCATCAGGAAAATCAATTGGTTAAAGGAACTAAATTTATAAAAAACTTCGGGAACCAAAGTGCTATTACCGCAGGTTTGATGGGTGCTTTAGATTTAGGTTGCGATTGTGTGGTTTCAATTGATGCAGATTTACAACAAGACCAATGGGCTATCGAAAAATTTGTCGAAGCTTATGAAAAAGGAGCAGAAGTTGTTTCAGGTATAAGAAACAGCAGAAATACGGATTCCTTATTCAAACGCTACACCGCACTCGCTTTTTATAAAATAATGAATTTACTCGGAACAAAAATTCCGGTAAACCATTCCGATTACAGACTTGTAAGCAAAAGAGCATTAAATATTTTAAAAGAATATCCTGAAAAACAAATGTTTTTAAGAGGTTTCTTTAACGAAATCGGACTTAAAACAGAATATATTTATTTTAATGTAAAACCAAGATTAGTCGGTAAATCAAAATTTAATTTCATAAGTCTTATGGGACTTGCACTTAACGGAATAACCTCTTTTAGCATAATCCCATTAAGAATTATCGCCGTTTTAGGCTTTTTAATGGCACTTTTTGCATTCGGATTGGGCTTGGAAGTTATTATTGAAAAATTTATACTTCATACTTATTCTCCAAACGGTTGGGCAACTCAAGTCGTATTATTATCCTTCTTCGGTGGAATTCAAATCCTTTGTTTAGGAATTATCGGCGAATATTTGGGGCAAGTTTATCGAGAAGTTAAATCAAGACCAAGATATATTAAAGATATTGAATTAAAATAAAAAAACCAACTTTAATATGAGGTTTTGTCGCTTTAAATCGTACTTTAAACCGATTTGATTAAAACTTAAAAATAATTATAATATATTGTATGAAAAAAGCACTTCTATTACTTGTAATCTTAAGCATTTTCAGTTGCCTTGTCGTATTTGCGAATTCTGAATACGACCTAAGAGGCTACGACGGAATAGAAGTCGGCGTCGGAACATTTGTCAGAGTAGTGAATACTAAAGAAATTTCAACTTCTTACTTTGATGAAGGCGATAAGGTAAAATTTATTGTAGCCCAAGATGTTTGGCTCGGAGAAACGAATGTAATACCTGAAAACAGTGAGTTCATAGGCTATGTGGAAAAACTTAACGAACCGATAATCGGCACAAACGGTTCTATGAAAATAAAATTGAATAAACTCGTCCTAACCGACGGCTTTGAAATTCCAACCCATGCCTACATTTATTCTTCAAATAACAACGTAATCGGCGGAGAATTATCAAAACCTGCGAAATATGACAGAATGCCACATTATCAATACGGATTTTGGCTTGGAACAAATCAATGGGTTCCGGGAGAAAAACGTGCCATGGGAGAACATACCGTAATATCATCGGGTGCCGAAATGATTGTGGTTATCACAAGCCCTCTTTTTATAACCCACGTAGTTCCATAAAATAATCCTCAATTATTGATCTTGTTTTATACTTTAGAGAACTATTTATATCCAATCCATGTGCATCGGTTCCACCGGTAAGCAATAAATCATTCTTCTTTGCTATTTTAGGAATAGAAACAATTTTATTTCTAAAAACAGCCAATTTTGACCAGAAATTATTCTTTAAAAGTGGATTGAATGTTAAAAGTTTTCCAAGTTCATCATATTTATAAAAATTTTCTACTCCTGAAAGTCCGAGTTTTTTTAATTTTTTTATATATCGACCCAAAAATAATTTTGAATAAACAATAGGATGTGCCAATACAACAACATAATCTTTTGATAACATCTTAACAGCAGTTCTCGTATTTATACTTTTATGCAAATGAGCTTTCTTACAAAATTCCTGAAGTTTCATGTCCTCATATTTGGCACCATAAACCAATAAATGAATGGTTTTTCCTTTATCCTTAGTTGAAAGTTCAACGCCATCAATTATATTTAAACCTTTTGACTTAGAATAATCTTTAAACTTAGCTGTTTCTTTTAAATGAAACAAAGTGTCATGATCAGTTATTGCAATATACTTTTTGCCTTCATTAATAGCTCTTTGACAAATCTGACCAACACTCAAACAACCATCAGAAAATTCTGAGTGAATATGTAAATTGGCGAAAGGTCTTTCCCCTTTATAATATTCTTGAGGAATTTTTTTTAAAATACTTAAAACTTCTAATTTATTAACATTCATAATTTTTTAAAAAATAAACATTTATTTTTTTGCTAAGCTTTTTTATTTTCATTTGCCATAAGAACTAGACAAATACAAATACAAATTATTGCGGAAGCTACCCAGTAATAAACTCCACCGTTCCAACCGAATTTATCAACCATATATCCCGTACCTGTTGCAGAAAATACTGCTCCGATATACCCAAAGGTTCCGGTAAATCCTGTTGCGGCCGAAGCAACCTTCTTTGAACTGCTTTCTACCGCACAAAGTCCGCCTATCATCATTTGAGGTCCATAAGTAAATGCTCCGATTAAACCTATTAATACGAAATCTAAATTACTTATTGTATTAAATCTCAACAATAACAAGCAAACAGCAACCCCTACAAGATAAATTATATTAACAATAGCACGTTTCCCTTTAAAAATTTTATCGGAAATAACCCCTGCCAAAATTGTTCCTGCAATCCCACAAAGCGGAAGACAGCTTAATTTTGTAGCTGCAAGTTCCAACGCATCACCTTTAGCTTCATGAAGATATTTAATAATCCAATCTTCAGCTCCAAATCTTATTATATAAACAAAAATATAAGCAATAGCAAGCAACCAAAGCGTTTTATTAAACAAAATGCTTTGAACAAAAACTTGTCCATAAGTACGATTATCTTCTTCTGCTTCAACTTTTTTTCCACCATCAGCTTTATTTCCTCCTTCACGATAAGCTTCAACGCAAGGAAGCCCCAAAGACTGCGGTCTGTCACGAAGTCTTTCAAAAAGCCATAGTGCAACAACTATCGCAATTGCAGCAGGTGCAAAAAATGCCATCTTCCAACCAAAATGTGCAACCAAAAATCCTGATACAATTACACTTAAAAATGTTCCGACTTGGTGAGAACAAGACCACAATGACCATTTTGTTCCTCGTTCGGAATTTGAATACCAATATGTTAACGTCTTAGCAACTGCGGGAAATCCTGCTGATTGAAACCAACCGCTTGCACCCCAGAAAAATACAAAAAGCCATAACAAAATTGTATTTGAAGGAAGTCCAAAAAATGAAATCTGCCCCGGAGTTATTAAAACCGCTGACAAACCGAAACATAAGTTTGCAATTGCTGTCATTATTAATGCTGTCGGGAAAAATTTTCTAACATCGGAACTATCTGCAATAACACCGTTTACAAATTTTCCGATACCGTAAGTCAAATAAAGAGAACTTCCCAAAAGTCCAAGTTCCGTATTTGTATAACCATATTCAGCACTCAAACCCGGAAGTGCGACTGCAATATTCTTCTTACAAAGATAAAATACAACATATCCGATAAAGCATGCGTAAAACATTCTTAATCGCCAATGTGCATACATTGATTTTACTTCATTCTCGTCTTTTATCGGTTCTGCAACCGGCGGTTCCTTGAAAAAATTTCTAAATGCCTTAAACATAGTCTAACTCTTAACCTCTTTCTAATCCTTATTCTTAATTACCTGAACATTTCTTGTTTCGGAAATGTCAATTCTTGCTTCTTTAATAATATTTCTTTTATCTTCATCAAGACTAAAACCATTTGATAATCTATCGATAAAGCCGTTATTAATTCTCACAGCTTTTTCCAAAGCCCCGACTTCTTCAAGAATATCTTTAATCTTGCTGAAATCATACCCAAAACTTTGTTTTGATTGATAAACAAGTATATCACCGTTTTGTGCGGTAATTGATTCTCCACCTTGTTCAAAATAAAGTTTGAACACTGATTTCAAATCTTGTAATTCTGACTGCATAGTTGAAACAGCCTGTTGAATTCTCAAAAATCTTTCAAAAAGATATTCAACATTTTCCAACTGTTTTGTCTGCCAATCATATTTTTGCAAATATAATTTCTGCAATTTCGGATAAATTCTTGCCAAAACATAAGCATCAGCCATCGCTCTATGATGATTTTCAAAATCTGTTTTAAAAACTTCACTCATAAGTTTTAATCCGTGAGAAGGTAATTCCGGATAAATTTCTTTAAACATTTCCTGAGAATCAATCCTTGCATTATCAATGCCTTTTGAATAAAGTCTTAAACTTGCTTCGTTAATAAAAGACCAATCAAAAATAGCATTGTGTGCAATAATAGGGTAATCACCGATAAATTCTAAAATTTTCGGCATAATTTCTTCTTCGGTCGGTGCATCTGCAACCATATCTTCCGTTATACCATGAATTGCAATACTAGATTTTCTTATATGCTGTTTTGGATTTATTAAAGTTTGAAACTCTTCCTTAATTTTTCCGTTTTCAAGCCTCACTCCTGCAAATTCTATTATTTTTTCCCTTGTATAATCAAGACCTGTTGTTTCTATATCAACAACTATCTCTACAACTTTTTTTCTCACCATGCTTATCAAAATCCCCTTCCTCAGAATCATATCATAAAAATAAAAAACAGGCAGAATTTATAAAAAATTTGTGATATATTTATAAAAAAGGAGTGGATTTTATGAAAAAATTTTTATCAGTTTTATTTTTATGTGCGATTTTTTTAATCGGAAATTTATCTTTTGCAGAAACTACAACCAATTGGGATAGTGCTGCAAATCAAAAAAGAGTTAATAATATCGGTTATGTTTTGATGACTAAAAACAAATTACCGAGCGGAGTTTCTTTCAAAGTCTCTGACAGCGAAGAAGTTAACGCTTACGCTAATATAAATAAGGAAGTTTATGTCTTTAAAGGACTTTTAAAATATGTAGAAAATGATGACGAACTTGCTGCTGTAATTTCTCACGAATTAGGACATATCATAAATGCTCATATTCAAAAACAATCAATAATTTCAGCCTTAATGACAACTTTAAAATCAAATCTTACCGGAACAAAATTAAGCACAACCGCAGATGTAGCAAGCCAATTATCTTTATTAAAAATTTCAAGAAGCGATGAATATGATGCAGATTTAACAGGCGTTGATTTAATGATAACAGCAGGTTACAACCCACTTGCGATGATTTCTGTTTTAAATAAAATTACAGGTAATTATATTGACGTGTTGCAAACTCACCCATCAGGCGATAAAAGAACAATGAATGTCTACGATTATTTAACTTATAATTATCCGACTTATGCCAAGAAATCTTATACAACAAACAGTTATAAAAGTTTCTTAGCTTGGGCAACTCCAACCGTAACGGCAAGAAATGCAGATGCAAAAAAACTTGCTAAATTCAAAAAAACTCAAGAAAAACTTAAACAAAAAAGAATTAAAAGACTTCAAAAAATGAGTAGTTCCGCAAACGGTTGGGACGTGTCTTATACGATTTTGAATGCCCTCGGAAGCGAATAATTACGTCGTCCTGAACTTGTTTCAAGAACCTAAAAGCAAGAAGCCAAGAAGGCAAGATGACTGGAA
>CAYYAL010000005.1:20002-39781 GCA_964469445.1 uncultured Muribaculaceae bacterium | reverse complement strand
CAAAACAGTATTCAATGCAACCTGCAATTATGTTTGAAGATACAGAACCTCATTCTGAAAAAATAAAATATAACGACCAATCAGACCATGCTCAAGCTAAAATAAGTTTAAGCGATGGAGCTTCCATAAATCCTTATCTTTTATTAATGTCAAATTTAGTTATAAAATATGCAATCGAAATTGACAGCGAAGCCGAAGAAGTTGCTTAGATTGTTTTTTTTAATAATTTTATTATATATTCTGTTCTGACTTTTTGTCCATCTGAATTTAAGTGATATTCAGTATTATAAATGTATTTATTTTCGAAAAATCCGTCTTCAAAATGATCAAGCATTTTTACATCGCAAAATCTGTAAAATTTATAAATTTGTTCAAAAAAATCTTTTTCTTTATTATTAACAGATTTTAAATGATGTATATTCGGCGACATTGCATAAACCTTAATATCATTTTTCTTACACCACTTGATAAATTTATATAATTCTGATTGTTCAATATTATTTAAATCAACTTGAAAGTTTATCTCACTTCCACTTGGGTGAGTATTTATATATTTTTCATCGTTACCGATAACATCAATTATATCTCCGTTTTTATTTAAGGTAAATTGCTCATCTGCCTTCTTCCCGATTGTCATTAATGTTTTTATTTTTAACAAATATGCAAATATTTTTAATTTATTTTTTAAAGATAAAATTTTATAATAGTCTTTATCATAACTTATAGTGTATTCAATAACGGTCGTTGAAAGTATTTCTCTTGAATATTTTTTATCATAATAATTAAATTCAAGAGGTAAAATTACAATATCTCCTTTATTTAAGATTTTTTTGCTGTCAAAAAATATATAATTTACAAGTCCGGCGTGTGTTCCATAATTTAAAACAGGTCTTTTTAAAATTTTTTCAATATTTTGAGTATTTACTCCAAAAAGACTATTGCTTCCAGATATAAATACAATTTTAGAACCTTTATTTTTTTTAATATAATCTTTTTTTATTTTATACCAATTTTGTATAACTTGAGATTCTCCATATTGAATAAACCCTCTCCCAACAAGTTTATTTGCAAATAAAAGACCTAAGATTATAAATATCATAGGAGTTATAATCATTAATAAAATCGTTTGTAAAAAAAATTGTTTATATTTTTTCATTTTTTCTTCCTAAAAATTAAAGTAAATGAACGGAGAATTATATTCCGGATTTAAAATGGCAAATAAAGATAATATGAATAAAATTGTAATAAATATTGAAAAACTTTTTATCGGTTTTAAATTCTTTGGTATTTCGTGAATAAATTTCATAAAAATCAAAATTACTAAAATAGGGATAAAAATAAGTATCATTGTATCCCAAGATGGAATATTTGAAATAGAAAGATTGTAAATCATATTTTCACCATAAATTTTTGGAATCGAAAACCCATTTAAACCAAAAGCCGAAATATAAATATTTTTTGCAATCGTCATATTTTTCGCCCTAAATAAAACCCAAGCAAAATTAACAAAAATAAAAGTTATAATCCAACAAGACCACTTTGGAATTTCAATATTTGCCTTTTTCCAAAACTTGTTTATAATTATTGCAATTCCATGGACAATTCCCCATAATATAAACATCCAACTTGCACCATGCCAAAATCCGCAAATCAAAAAAACTAAAAATAAATTTATATAAGTTCTAACCGGTCCTCTTCTGTTTCCACCCAAAGGAATATAAACATAATCTTTTAAAAATTTTGACAATGTCATATGCCATCTTCTCCAAAAATCTTCAATATCAATAGATTTATAAGGATTATTAAAGTTTTGAGGTAATTTAATATTGAACATTAATGCAACGCCAAGTGCCATGTCTGTATATCCTGAAAAATCATAATAAATTTGAAAAGTATAACTTAAAATTGTTGTCCAAGCCTCAAAAAATGAAAGGGCTGAATTTGATTCAAAACCTAATGTTGCCCATTTTGCAAGTGTATCTGCAATTATAACTTTTTTAAATAATCCTATAAGAAAAAGAAATAATCCTTTAGAAAGATTTTGCCAATTTATGAATTTATTTTTTAAAGAATTAAATTGAGGTATCATTTCTCCATGATGAACAATCGGTCCTGCTACTAATTGAGGAAAAAATACAATGAACAATGTATAATTTAAAAAATCATATTCCTTCGCTTTACCTTCATAACTATCGCAAAGATAAGCAATTTGTTGAAATGTAAAGAAGCTTATTCCCAAAGGTAAAATAATATGCAAAAGCGTTAAGTGAGAATGAAAAACAGAATTGATATTTTGTATGAAAAAATTCATATATTTAAAATATCCGAGAAATAAAAGATTTATTATAATCCCAATTATAAAAACTAATTGTTTATTTGTTTTTAAATTTGTATTTAAAGCACTTCCTACTGCAAAGTTAATAAATATACTAAAAATAAGTAAAGGAATGTATTTAGGTGTCAAATATCCGTAAAAGAAAAATGAAGCTAAAATTAACCAACATTTTGAAAGAACTATAAGATGCTTTTTATTTAAAAACAAATAAATAATAAGAACAAAAGGTACGAATAAAAAAATGTATTCTATTGAATTAAAAAGCATTATATCCTTTCTGTGAATTTATTTTATTTCACTGATTGTTATATTTTGAAATATTTAATCAAACTAATTATACGATATTATCACAAATAATAATACAAAAACAATAAAAATGTAACAATCAGACAGTTTAAAAAATAATATTAATTGATTAAATTAATAAAGAGGTGATAATGTCTGAAATAAAAAAATTTTTAGGTAAAAGAATTAAAGAAATAAGAAAAGCTAAACACATGACCCAACCTGAATTAGCAGAAAAAATTAATGTTGATCCTAAATATATCAGCAGATTAGAAACAGGTTCATCTACTCCTTCTTTTACAACAATAGAAAAAATGGCAAATGTATTAAATGTTGACGTTGAAAAGTTTTTTAATATCAGTCAATTTAAAGAAAAAGAAGAATTAATATTTGAAATTAATAATATCTTACAAAAAACAACAACAACAAATGTAAAATTATTATATCGAATATTAAGTGAAATTATAATTACAGAATAATTTATCGACAATTATTTTTTCTTGCTAAAAATCCAAACATAATTATTGCAATAATTATTATTAAAATGCTTACAAATTGTGCGATCGGAATTGTAAATACATTCAAAACACTGTCAACTCTTATGCTTTCAACAAATAATCTTACAAGAGAATATAATATTAAATAAGAACAAAAAATTAAACCGCTTTTATTTTCAAATCTTTTTCTTAATACGAAAAATAAAAGACAAAAAACAATTAGATTTAAAACGCTTTCATATAAAAAAGTCGGGTGAAAATATTCATAATCAATAAATTGTGGCGGGCGTTTTTCTATCGGAATATAAAGTTTTAAAAAATGATTTGCAGGCATGCCGAAAGCTTCTGAATTAAAGAAATTTCCCCATCTTCCGATTGCTTGTGCCAAAATCATTCCATAAGAAAACATATCGCAAAGTTTTAATACAGAAAGTTTTTTTATTTTTGCAAAAATAATCAACGCAATTAATCCGCCTAAAATCGCTCCGTGAATAGAAATTCCGCCATGAGCAATCATTATAATTTCATTGGGGTGATTTAAAAAATAACTTGAATTTACACAACAATAATAAATTCTCGCACCAAGAATTCCGGCTATAATCAAGAATGGTGAAATATCATAAACAATTTCTTTTGGCATTTGAGGATAATATTTTCTTTGCACAAAATCCGTAAATAAAATCGCGACAAGTATTGCTGTCGCCAAAATTACACCATAAAAATATATAGAAACATTATTAAACGTTATTAAAATTTCACCGGGTGATACAAACATTTTATTCTACAATATGCTCATTTTTTAATTCAAGAATTTTTTCATCAAGTTCTTTTATATGACTTTCGACTTTTTCTTTATCTTTAATCTCATCATTTGAAATATATTTTTGATAACTTTCAATAGCTTCTGATAAAAGTGTTAAAACCTTATCTTTTTCAAAATTATTTAATTTTACCTTATCAGAAGTTTCTTCAACATTTTCTTCATCTTTAGGTTCTTCGCATAACTCTTTTTTCTTTTTTTCCTGATAAGAACCGTCCATAATTGATTTTGCAAAATTTTCTTGAGCTACGGCAAGAGAATAATTTAATTCGTTAAAATCAGATTTTAAATCCAAAGCTTTTTTAAAAGAAAGAATTGCTTTTTCATAATCTTCAGCTTGAGTATAAGCTATTCCTAAATTATAGTGCGTTTCAAAAAATGTATTATCCAAATCAATACTCGATTGAAGACGACTTATAGCCTTTTCATAATCACCATTTTCAAGATAAACTTTCGCCTTTGTGTTCAATTCCTGAACCGCAACATTATTTATACATGCCGTAGAAAATACTGCTACACAAAGAACCGTTATTAATAAAAAAGCTTTTTTCATATTATCTTTCTCCCTTTTATAAGTTTTTATATTAAAATAAAGTTAATATTTTGGCAATCTTTTGTAAAATAAGTTACAATAAATTTGTCAAAAAATTGTAAAGGCGGAAATATGTCTGATGAAAAAAAGGTTGTAAAATTAGGTTCTAAAAGAAAAAAAGAAGAAGTTAAAGCAGAAGAGACTTCTCAAAATATTGAATATTGCAGTTTTTGCGGAAGACCGAATACTCAAGTTATAAAAATGGTCAAAGGACCGGGGGTAAATATATGTTCTGAATGCACAATGATTGCGGTTCAATATTTAATTTTAAATGACAGATTACCTTCTGCGGAATGTCAATCTATATTAGATGCCTTTTGGGGCAAAGCAAGATAATTAAAGGTTTTATGAAATTAAACAAACTTCAAATTAAAGCAGAAATTTTAACTGTTTTGTCTTTATTTCAAACAGAATATGATTTGAGCATAAAAAATATTGATAAAGTTGTGGCTTCTTTACAACAAATTGAAGATACTGCTTCTTTGCAAGAAGTTTTATTGAAAGAATTTTTAAAAGCGGAAGAACAAAAAGCCCTTGTTATAAGCATTTTGTTATTTAGGCTTTGCAAGAAAGACGACTTGGAAAAAGCTTTATGGGAAATTTTATCAGATAAAAAAATTCCTGATAATGCCAAATTAAATTCATTAAATCTTTTAAAAGATTTGGGTCAAATTGTTGATTATCAAGATTTGGGAAAATATTTTGACAATCCGAACGAAATCGTTGATTTAGATACAAAAAAACTTCTTGAAAGTGCGATTATGAATCCCGAATCACAGATTGATTTTTTAGATTTTATAAAATCTTTATCAATAGATGACGCAAAACTTTTAATAAATTCTCTTGGTCGAGATTATACAATGGACGATTTAGCCAACATTTTATCACCTGTTTTTTTGCATGACCCATATTCTGAAATAGGACTTCTTGCTTTAGAAATCCTTGCTGAAACAAAATCGAAAATAGCTTTAAATGCTCTTATTGAGGCACAGGATTTTATTGAAAACGAAGAAATTTTAAACAAAATTAAAAAAGCTATTTCCACACTAAAAATTGCAGGAATAAGAAGCAGCGATTTGAAATCTTTTTATCAAGAAATTCTAAGTTCATCAAAACCTTTCCAATTTTATACAAGCTATCCTGACGGACGTGGCAATCAAGCTTTAATTTTTTCAAGAATGAAAGCAAACGAATCTATCCAAATGTTTGCTGTTATAACCAATGACAGAGTAGGTATTTTAGATTGTTTCGGGTTTAATGAGATTTCTGCAGATGAATTTGATAGAATTATAAGCAGGTTTTATAATAAAAATCAACGAATCTATATAAATCCGCATCAATTAAAAACTTTACTTGCAAGAGCTGAAAAATTATCAAGAAAAGTTCATTTCAAAATTCCTTATGAATATATTTGTTGGAAGACGCTCCTTGCAGATATTGATGAAGAAAACACTCCTTTTGAAACAATTTTGGAACAATATTTTAATAAACATAAATTGATTGAAGAAGAATTAAAATGCGTTTATGTAATGCCTTTTATTCAAAAATGGTTCTTTGATAAGGCTTATTTAAAAGAAGTTGAAAATTTTTTAAATGAACTTGATGATGAATTTCTACAAAATCATTTTGATATTGATTTAGAAAAACATATAGAAAAATATTTAGACAAAATTTACACAATAGAAGAACAACATTTAATGAATAATCGAATTTTAATGAGTTCATATTTAGCAGCATTGAACGATGAAAAAAATGTTTCACAAATTTTATTTGCACTTCTTTATGATGAAGAAGCAAAAGAAAATTTAAAGAAAAATATTTTAAGAAAAACCATCTATGAATATTATGTCGGTTTAAAATTCAAACTTGCCGATGAAGAAAAAACATTAACAATATTTGAAAAAAAAGCAAAACAAAATTCAACAAAATTAACGCAAAAACAATTAGAAATGATTATTGCAACAATAGAAAGCATTTGGGTTAATGACAATTTATAAAATATTAGGACTTGATGTTGGGACAAAAAGAATCGGAATAGCAATTTCCGATGCTTTAAGAATAAGTGTAAGAGGTTTAAAAGCTGTTGACAGAACTCCCGAACTTGACGCAATTAATGAAATAAAAAAAATAGCCGAAGAGAATGATATTAAAAAAATTGTAGTCGGAGTACCCTATAATATGGACGGGTCTAAAGGTTCTCAAGCTCAAGATTGTATAGATTTCGCATCAAAACTCAATGATTTTGAAATTATTTTTGAAGATGAGAGGTTAACATCAGAACTTGCAGAAGAAAATTTAAAAAACAGAAAAATTAATTTCAGAAAAAATAAATCTCTGGTTGATATTGAGAGTGCTTGTATTATACTGGAACAATATATAAAAAAATAAAGGAGTAGTTATGGCTGCAACAGAAGAAACACAAATTATTGAAACAATAGATGAAAACGGTAATCTTGTAAAATTTGAATTACTTGATATCATTGAATTTGAAGAAAAAGAATATGCTCTTCTTCTTCCTATAGATGCCGAAGATGATGGAAATGACGATGAAGAAGATGAAATTGTTTTAATGGGTCTTATAAAAGAAGGCGAAGATTATATTTTTGAAGCAATTGAAGATGATGACGAATTTAACAGAGTAACGGAATTTATCGAAAATATTGAGGAATAACTTTGTTTGAAAAGTTTACAGAAAAAGCAATAAATTTGATTTTTGAAGCACAAAATCAAGCAAAAGAACTTGATCATGCTTTTGTGCAACCGGAACATTTGTTGCTCGCTTTGTCAAAACAAGCAAAGGGCATAAGTTTAAAAATTCTAAAAACTTATGATGTTACTTTTGAAAGACTTAAACCCCTCATTGTTGAACGATTAAAATTCGAACGCTCTGCTTCTTACCATGAAATCATTCCGTTTGGTGACGGATTTAAAGAAATTTTAAAAAATTCTCTTGATTTAGCTATAAAATCCGGAAACAATTATGTTCTTTTTGAGCATTTATTTATATGCGTTCTTACAGATAAAAAATCTTATGTATCAAGGATTTTGGAACAATTTAATTTTGATAATTACAAATCAAAAGAATTACTTTTAAAACTTGTTGAAAAAAAATCCAAAAAATTTCAACATCCGGAAGCCATCGAAACAAAAAAATCTAACGGTTGGTATTTGGAATCCGCTTTAGAAAATGAACATACAAGTAAAATTTTTGAAAAAGCTGTTGCAAAATTATATGCTTCAAATTATGAAATTTTGGGAACAGAACAAGTTTTATCCTCAATTTTAGAAGATGAAAATGAAAATTTATCAAATATTTTAAAAGAATATGGAATAACATCTGAAAAATTTGAACAAATTTTATCAGAAGAAAAAAGTCGGGAAGCTGAATTTGAACAAAAAAAAATTATATTTACACCAAATGCTTTTTTGGTTATGAATACAGCGTTAGAAACGGCTAAAGAACTTGGTTCTTCGGAAGTTACAGCAGAACATATTATTTTAGGAATTTTAAAAACAAAAAAAGGTCTTGCTTATAATGTTTTAAAAAAATTAAATATAAATGATGATAATTTAGCACATGCAATTATAAAACCGATTGAAAAAGAAATGCCTCAAGCACTTACGATTTTAAGATTAGCAAAACAAGAAGCTCGTAGATTAGGAAGAAATATTGTAGGAACTGAAATGATTTTGCTCGGAATTTTAGCAGAAGCTTCTTCAAAAGGTGCAAAAGTTCTTAATGAACTTGAAATCACAACTAAAGATGCAAGAACTGTTATCGAAAATCTAATCGGATTTGGAAACGAATATTTTGATAAAGAACTTGTTTATACAAAACGTGCTAAAAAAGTATTAGAAAGAGCTTGGAATCAAGCTAAAAAAGAAAAACAAACAAGAATTTTATCCGAACACTTACTTTTTGCAATCACAGAAGAATCTTCTTGCCTTGCAATGCAAGCTTTGGAACAGCTCGGGGTTGATGCAATTGAAATTAAACAAGGTATATCTAAACAGTCTAATGATTAAAATTGTTGAAAATTTTTTAAAAAAATACGATTTGATTAATCCGAAAAATACTTTTTTGGTAGGATTTTCCGGTGGTGCTGATTCTTTATCTCTTTTATTTATTTTAAATAAACTTTCAAAAAAATTTGGATTTAAATTAATTGCTTGCCATCTTAATCACAATTTTAGAGGTGAAGTTGCAGATATTGAGGCACAAAATTGCAAGCAATTTTGTGCCTCAAATAATATTCAATTTATTCAAAAAAAACTTGCTAAATCTAAAAATCAATCGGAAGATTTTGCCAGAAAAAAAAGATATGAATTTTTTGAAAAAATTGCTGAAAAAACAAATTCCAACATTCTTTTTACCGCCCATAATTTTGATGATAATGCCGAAACTTTAATTTACAGATTTGCTAAAGGAACAGGTATTAAAGGCTTAATCGGAATTTCTGAATTTATTGAAAAAAATAATTTGAAAATTTATCGTCCGCTTCTTTCTGTCAGTAGAAAAAAAATTGAAGATTTTTGTAAAAAAAATAAACTTACACCAAATTTTGATTTATCAAATAATGATTTAAAATATAAAAGAAATCTTATCAGACACAAGATTTTGCCTGAATTTGAACAAATTAACTCTAAAACAAAAGAGGCTTTAAACAGATTATCAAAACTTGCATTTGAACAAGAAAATATTTTAAATGAATATTTAACTTTGATTAAAAAAGATGTTTTTGAAGGCGAAAAACTTATAACAAATAAGTTTTTCGCCCTATCAAAAGAATTGCAAAAACAAATTATCTATAATTTTTTTATTGAAAATAATTTAGATTACGATTTAAAAAAAATTGAAAATGTTTTTGATTTTATTAATAAAAATAAAACTTCAAAAACAGGCAAAAAGTGTTCTTTAACAAAAGATTTATGGTTATTTATAAATAAAGATTTTATATATAAGATTTCAAAAAATGAAACCATTTTTGAAAAAGTTCAAATTAATTTAGATAAAAATTTAATTTATTCTAATAAAAAATTTAAAATAGAATTTAAACCGACAGAAAAAATTCCAAATAAATATCCGACAGAAAAAGATTTCAAAGCTTATATTAATCTTAAAAATCAAAAAAATTTAACACTTAGAACAAGAAAAGAAGGTGATGTCATTCAGCCTTTCGGAATGAAAGGGTCAATGAAATTTAAAAAATATTTAATTGAAAAAAACATTCCGCAACACAAACGTGATAATATTATTTGTCTTACAAAAGACAATGAAATTCTTTGGGCAATCGGCATTGGATTAAGTGAAAAAATAAAAGTTGATAAAAAAATATCACATGTGGTAAAATTTAGCAATAAATAAGGAAATAAAATTTATGAAAACATTAGAGCATTTAAGTTTATTAATATCAGAAGAAAAAATTCAAAATCGAATAAAAGAATTAGCAAAAGAAATAAACGAAGAATTTAAAAATGAAGACATAACGGCTATTTGCGTATTAAAAGGTGCGGTTATGTTTTTTACTGATTTGGTAAAATATTTAGAAAGTCCTTTGCAAATGGAATTTATCAGACTTTCAAGTTACGGATCTGCATCGAGTTCTTCGGGAAAAATTCATGCGGTTGATTTATCTTTGCCAAATTTAAACCAAAAAAATGTTTTAATCATTGAAGATATTGTTGATACAGGTTTAACTGCAGAATTTTTAATAAAATATATAAATGATAATTTTTCACCAAAAAAAATTAAACTTTGTTCTTTATTAAATAAAAAATGTTACAGAAAAATTGATATAGATGCAGATTATATAGGATTTGAAGTCGGCGATAATTTTGTTGTCGGCTACGGACTTGATGGTGACGGATATTACAGAAATCTTCCTTATATTGCAGAAGTAAAATAGGAGCAAAAATGGTTTCAACAGTTGCGTTTATTCCCGCAAGAGGTGGGAGTAAAGGAATTAAAAATAAAAATATTATCCCAATAAATCAAAAACCTTTAATTTATTGGTCGCTTCTAGCTTGTGAAAACTGTCCTGAAATTGAAAAAACTTTTGTTTCAACTGATAGTGAAGATATTAAAAATGTAGTTGAAAAATTTGGATTTAAAAAAGTTCAAATTATACAAAGAAGCCCTGAAACAGCTTCAGATAAAGCAACTTCTGAAAGTGCATTGATAGAATTTTGTAATAATTTTGAATTTGATAAAGTTGTTTTTTTACAAGCAACTTCGCCATTAACAACTTCTAACGATTTAAGCGGAGCTTTAAAAAAAATTGAAGAAGAAAAAACAAATTCCTTAATTTCTGTTGTAAATAATTACCAATTTTTATGGGATAAAAATAAAGAACCGATAAATTATGACCTCAAAAATCGTCCTAGAAGACAAGATTGGGACGGTTATTTTGTTGAAAACGGTGCCTTTTACATAAGCTCTCGTGAAAATATTTTAAAATCAAAATGTAGAATTTCAGGCAAAATTTCTTTTTGGCAAATGCCGGTAAAAACTTTGTTTGAAATAGATAATATTGACGATATTTTTATAACAGAATTATTATTAATTCAACAAGAAAGTTTAAAATAAATATTTAAAAAGGCGGGTGGATTTTTTCAAAATCCACCCGCCTTAAATAATTTTAACTAAGCTCTTTTAGAACCTTCAATACCTAATTTATGACGACCTTTAGCACGTCTTCTGTTAATAACTTCTTGACCGCCAGCTGTTGCCATTCTTGCTCTAAAACCGCTTACTCTTTGTCTTTTTACTTTTGTTCCTTCAAGTGTACGTTTCATTTTATTTCCCGCTTTCTATTTATATTTTGTTAGTGTTATTATTAAACATGTTACAACAGTTTAAAATAAACATTAAAGATAGTCAATATAAAGGGTAAATTTATGTTAAAAAAAGATTTAAAAATAGGATTTATAGGTTGCGGAAAAATGGCTTCTGCAATAATTTCAGGAGTTATAAAATCAAATTTTATTAACAAAGAAAATATTATGGCATCGGAAATTTCCGAAGAAATTGCTGAAAAATCAGCTGAAAGAACAGGTATAAAAGTTTTTACCGATAATAAATTTGTTACAGAAAATTCTGATATTATTTTTATAGCAACAAAACCACATTTTGTAGAAACGGTTATAAATGATATAAAAGAAAAGCTTTCTTCTGAAAAACTTTTGGTATCAATCGCAGCAGGTGTTACAACAAAAAAGATTGAAAAATTTTTAGATAAAAAAGTTCCGCTTATAAGAGTAATGCCGAACACGCCTGCACTTGTTTTAGAAGGAATGAGCGGTGTTTGCAAAGGGACATTTGCAAATGATGAACAACTTGATTTTATAAAAGAATTACTTGAAACAATTGGAAAATGCGTAAAAGTTGATGAAGATAAATTTGATATTGTAACTGCAATTTCCGGTTCCGGACCGGCGTTTTTCTATCTAGTAATAGAAGAGATTGCAAGAGCAGGTGAAAAATTAGGGCTTGATTATGAAACAGCTTTAAAATTAAGTTATCAAACAGCAATCGGTTCTGCAAAAATGATTGAAACATCACCACTTACCCCTGAAGAACTTGTCGCATCAGTTGCAACAAAAGGCGGTTGCACACAAGTCGGCGTTGATTATATGTTAAAATCAAATACCAAAGATATTTTCTTAGAAACAATTAAACAAACGACGGAAAAATCAAAACAACTCGGAGAGTAAAAATAAAAACTTAAAAGAGGGCGGATTTTTTCAAAATCCGCCCTCTTTTTTAAAATTTTATAACTATTTTCCGGTAACAAGCATGACAATATCGTTATACATTACAACAAACATTAACAAAATTAAAAACCCAAAACCTATTGAGCCAATTAAATTTATAACCTTTTCATCAAGCGGTTTTCTGCGGATTTTTTCAATAATTAAAAACAAAATATGTCCACCATCAAGTGCCGGTATCGGCAAAAAGTTTACAATAGCCAAATCCATTGATATTATTGCAATTAAAAGTAAACCTTTAAAAATTCCACTGTTATCAATTATATCTCCACCGACTTTTGTAATCGCAACTATTCCATGCAAATCCTTCAACGGAACTTGTCCCGTAAATAATTGTCCCAAGCCATAAACAAGCATATATGTATTATCATAAAGATATTTTGTACTTAAAACAAAGGCCGAAGGAATATTTTTTATTTTCATTAAGTTTTCTCTTGCTTCAATTTTAACCCCAATAAATCCTGTTTTTGGAACAGTAATTTCTTTTAATTTTATTAATTTACCGCCTCTGTCGACAACTATTGTAACCGATCTGTAATTATCAGACATAGCCGCCGCAATATCTTCTAAACTTTCATTACCTACTGTTTCATAATAATTCTTTTTATTTAAAATTAAATTGTCTCTGATTTCTTTCTGTTTATCAGTTAATTTTACTTGCAAATCTTTTGACCTTGTAACACCTTTTAACACCATTTTATCAATCAAAACAGGTTGTTCAAAAGTTGTTTGAGAAAGTTTTATTGCAATATCTTTTGAAAGAATTTCATCAGATTTAAACGCAGGATTAATTTCTTGCAAATTTGCCAAATTTTGTCTAACAAGATTTTCATCAACTTTTCCATCAAAAGAAGTGCTTGTTTTTATAATCTGCATAAACGCATAAATCGAATTTATTTTTTCACCGTTTAAGGAATAAATTTTATCACCGTTTTGCAAGCCGGAATTCCAAATATCTTGAGTTTTTGGAGCAATAATTTCATTTATAACAACATCATATTTACCACTTGGAAGATTTCCCCATAAAAATGCCGTTAGAAGTACAAATAAAAAGGCACAAACAACATTTGCCGCAACCCCTGCTGAAACAACAATTGCTCTTTGCCAAATAGGTTTATTCATAAATCTTTCAGGAGAATCCATCGGCAAATCGCAATCTTTTTCGTCATCAGGAAAAGAAACATATCCGCCCAATAAAAAAGCGTGAACTAAAATTGTAGTATCACCGATTTTTTTTTCAAAAAGAGTTGGTCCGAAAGGCAATCCGAAACCAAATTTATCAACTTTTATTTTAAATAATCTTGCTGCAAAAAAATGTCCTGCCTCATGGACAAGTATTAAAACACTTAACAATAAAATCATTATTAAAATTGACATTTTCTCCATTCTTTCTTTATCTTTGATATAATTTTATCATGAAAAACTTTTTGCTGAACTTTTTAGATTATATTTACAAAAAACGTTGTTATTTTTGTAAATCCGCAAAATCCGGCGTTAAAATGTGCGACAAATGTTTTGATGAAATGGAATTAAAACAAACTGTTTGCAATAAAATTATAAATGGTTGTAATATCTATATTGCCGGTGTTTATGAAAAAAATTTACAAAAACTTATTAGGGGTTTAAAGTATCATAAACAAAAGGATTTAGCTTATTATCAAGCAAAATTTATGTGGGAATTTTTTAAACAACTTGATATTTCAAAAAAACAGTTTGAAATAATTCCGGTACCGCTTTATAAAACTCGTCGAAAAAAACGTGGTTATAATCACATGGAACTTGTCGCAATAGAATTTTCCAAATTAAGCGGTTTTGATTATAATTTTAATTTAATCGAAAGAATTAAAGATACAAAGCCTCAATACAATCTAAAAACAGCCCAAAGAAAAGAAAATTTAAAAAATGCATTTAAAATAAATCTTAATGCTTATAATAATCTTCCGATTTTACTTATTGACGATATAACAACAACCGGCACAACTTTTGAACAAATTATTTTGGAATTTCAAAAATCAAATATTTATGATATAACTTGTTTTGCAACAACAGGAGTAAATTGTGATTTTAACTGAACTTTCAACTTTTTTAAAAGAAAATAAAGAAAAAATTTTATCAAATGAAACAACTTCTTTTAAGTTAACTGTTGTTTGGTTAAAAAATATTCTTTTAAACAAACCTGAAACAAATGTTGAAAAAATTATTCACAAAGAAATTTATTTTGCCGAAAACAAACTCGGTGATTTTCTTTTAATTGCCAAATCAAAAAGCGGAAGAAAACTTACAAATGCTTTATTTAATTTTTCTCAAAGCTTTGAACAACACCTTTTAAAACAGTGGTTGCAAAATAAAAAACCTAAAGATTTTTTACAATAATAATTGACAATGCGTTTTGTTCTTGTTATAAATAGTGTGGGGTAAATGTATATTTATAAGCCTTGACATATTTCAAGGCTTTCTTTTTGTCTTTTTTTATGTTATTTTGATATTTAGCAAAAAGGGGTTTTTATTTTATGAAATACTACAAAACAAAATGGATTTTAACCGCAAATGAAGAAAATGCTGTTTTAGAAAATAAAGCTATTCTTGTCGATGATGGAAAAATTATTGATATAGTTGATTTTAACACGCTTTCTGACATTGAACCTAAGTTTGTAAAAGATTTAGGAAACAGTGTTATAACTCCGGGGTTTATAAATTTATTTACACAACTTCAGTTTACAGATACAAAAACCGTTCGCCCTAAAAGATTAAAAAACAAACTTAAACGCTTTTTTATGGGTTTGGTCAAAAATATAATTTTTGCAGGAATAAATAAAAAAAATTACAGCAGAAGATGGGCTTATACTCTTTGCAATTACCGTTCTTTTGATAGAAATGAAAAAATTCAATCTTTTAAAAACGGTTTAAATAAATCGATTGAAAATGGTATAACTTGCCTTGCACAAGTTTCTAAAGAAAAGAAATTTTTTGAAATCATAAATAAATCTCCTATTAAAACTTATGTTTTTTTAGAACTTTATGCCGATTCTTCGGAAAAAAGTAAATCGACATTTAAAGAAATCAGAAGTTTTATAGAAAAAATGAATTATCAAAAATCAGAAAATACATTTTTAGGAGTTGCTCCTCATTCAATTTCTTTTGTTCATAAAAAATTATGGAATATTCTTTCAAAATATTGCAGAAAAAACAGCATTTTAATGCTTACAAGACTTGGAGAATCTCAAGATGAAATTGATTGGTTAAAACATGGTTTTTCTGATATAGATTTATTACACAAATTTCTCGGTATGAGAAAAATGGAACCTTATAAAAAAGACTTAAATCCTGTTTCTTTTTTAGAAGAATTAAATGTTTTATCAAAAAAAGTTATTGTAGCAAATGGAAACTACTTGTCAGATGAGGAATTAAAAAAATTATCCGATTTGAAAGTAAAATTTGCATATATGCCGAGATATAACAAAAAAATGTGTGGTAAAACTCAAAAATTATCTACTCTTTTAAATTATTTTAAAGGTCATTTAGGTTTTGGTTTGGAAAGTTTTATAAAATATGAAGATTTTTCTTTATTAAAACAAATAAAAGAATTAAAAGAAGATTTTTCTTTGATGGATATTATAAAATATTTAACAATATATCCTGCAAAAATTTTACGTTTAGATCATGCAATTGGTTCTGTTGAAATAAATAAAGATGCGGATTTTCTTGTTTTTAATTTAGAAGAAAACGAGGATTATAATTCTATTTTGGAAAAACAAAAACCGAATTTTGTTTATGTAAAAGGCAGAAAAATTATTAAAAACGAAGAAAAAAGATATTCTTTATAAAATTTAGGAAAAAAATGACAATAATTAATGAAAAATTTACTATAAATACAGTCGGATTTACAGACATAATTGACATTACAAAAAATGTTAAAAATGTTGTTTATACTCATTCTTTAAAAAACGCAAGTGTTCTTATTTATGTTGCAGGTAGCACCTCTTCAATTACAACAATGGAATTTGAACCCGGTTTATTAGTTGATTTACCGGAGGCTTTAGAAAAAATAGCCCCTGCCGGTGCAACTTATCATCACGATGAAACGTGGCATGATGGAAACGGTTCTGCCCATGTAAGAGCTTCTATTATAGGAAATTCAACAACAATTCCTTTAATAGAAGGTGCATTACAGCTTGGTCAATGGCAACAAATTGTTTTAATTGATTTTGATAATAAACCTCGTTCAAGATCAATTTATGTTCAAATTATTCAATAATTTTTTGTTAAAAAGTCGTTTAAAAATGTTTAAAACTTTGTAGAAAAAATGTAGATAATTGTAGAAAAATCTTTTATTATTTTTTTAATGTAGAAAACTCGTCCTTTTTCTACATTTTTTAACATGTTTTCTACATTTTTATTTACAATTTTTTTGTTATTATTATTTATTTTTAGCCTTATTTTACAAAAAAATAAACCCTACTACTTCTACTACTATTTTTATATTTATATTTATAATATAATATTAATAATAATATATAGGGGGTTTTTATGAATTTTTTAATTAAAAAAGAAGATTTTTTAAATGGTATAAAGATAGTTGAAAAAGCAACTATCATAAATGGTATTCAACCTGTTTTAGGTAATATTTTAATAGAAACAGTAGATAAAAATACAATAAAATTATCAGCAACAAGTTTAGATTTAACAATAGAAACAGATGTAACAGCACAAATTATAAAAGAAGGTTCCATAACTTTACCCGCAAGAACTTTAAGTGAAATAATTTCAAAAGTTGATGATAAATTAATAACACTTAATTTAGAAGAAAATAATTTGGTAAAAATTTCTTGCCAAAATTCTTTATTTGAAATTATAGGTATAGATGCAGAACAATTTCCGACAAATTACAGAATAATAAATTTAAAAGATTTTGAACCTGTTGAAATAGAAGTTAAACCTTTATTAAAATCTATTAGATTAGCGGGCTTTGCAAGTGCTTCTTTTGAACAAAACAATCTTTTATCAGGTGTTGTTTGTGATATCTCAGAAAGTCTTCTTGAAATGGCTTCTACCGACGGAAATCGTTTGGCTAGATACAGAGAAAAAATTGATAATAAAAATTCTTTAAATAAAATGATTATTCCTTCAAAAACTTTAAATGAATTCTTAAAAATAAGTTCTTTACTTGATGAAGATAAAATTCAAATTTATAATTTAGATTCAAGATTTATTATAAAAACTTCTAAAACAATGATTTTATCAAGACTTTTGGAAGGTTTATATCCTAAATATAATCAACTTATTCCTCAACAAAGTCCTAAAGAAGCTATTGTAAACACAAATTCTTTAATAAAAGCTTTGGAAAGAGTTTCAGTTTTAGTAAATGAAAAAACAAATATTGTAAAATTTGAATTTTCCGAAGGAAAACTTGTTTTAAAAGGTGATACACCGGAATCAGGTAAAGCTCAAGATGAAATTGATATTGAATATTCTGAAGGAGATTTAGTTATTGCTTTTAACTATAAGTATGTTTTGGAAAGCTTAAAAATGATGGAAACAAACGAAGTTAAAATTGGTTTAAATACAAATCTTTCAGCAACAATTTTTAAACCTAATAATGAAGAAGATTTTATTTGTCTTGTAATGCCTGTTCAAGTAAGATAATAAAATAAAAAATTAAACTTTTTTATTTTTTATCAAAGATTCTTCAATTTCTTTTTTTGTTTGGAATTCTTTATCTTTTGATATAAGTCTTATTCCAATCATAATAGCAGGGAAAAATATACCTAAAGCTCCTATACATGCACCTATATTTTTAAGAATAGAGCTTCTTTTTAATTTTTTTAATTGGTTGAAAAATATATCTGAAGTTTGGTTTGAATTTTTATATTCATCGAAAAGATTTGAAACATTTTTTGACAAATCTTTAAATGAATTTATATCTATAAATTTTTGTGTATCAATTAAACCTGTTTTTTTATAAGTTTTCACAATATCAGATTTTTTTGCCATTTTAACTAAAATATTATCAGGATTTTTAATTATGAAATCGTAAATTTCAGCATCTTTGGCATTTTTATTAAAAGAACTTAAATTTTCAATAACAGATTTATTCTCAAAAGATTTTTTAAAATCATCATTTTCAATAATTCTTGCATCAAGATTTATTGATTTATTATGAATTTTTTTAGTTTTATTTTCAATAAATTTTTGAATTTTATTTCCTGCAAAATACATAAAGAACCAAAAACCACCTTCTTTTATAGTATATCCAATAAAATCTTGTTTATTCCTTGAAGAGGAAAGTCTTTCAGCAGTAATTCCACCATCAACAATCATTAAATTTTTGACAGGATTAAACATAAAATCTAATAAAGGTTTTGAGGAAGTAAAATTTAAACTTTTATTTTCTTTATTTT
Organism: uncultured Muribaculaceae bacterium; assembly: GCA_964469445.1. GTDB lineage: Bacteria > Cyanobacteriota > Vampirovibrionia > Gastranaerophilales > Gastranaerophilaceae > CAYYAL01. The sequence goes on along the minus strand of CAYYAL010000005.1, from coordinate 21,084 downwards.
CTTTTTTTTCAAACAAAGATTTAAAAGAAGGATTTGTTTTTACGGTATTATTCAAATATGATTGATTAGCTTGTTTTTTAAGAAAATCTTGTTTAATTTTCTCTTCTGTTTGTTTGTGCCTGTATTGAGTTAAGCCAAAATAAGAAACCAAAGTTAAAGCAGTTGATGCTATAAATTTTCCTAAAGCTAAACCTTTAAAGGTTTTAGCATTTTTAGAAATTTTTTCAATATTTTTTGCTATTTGTTCAGTAGGTGCATTTTCAATAGCTTTTTTAAGAATTTCTTTGTCTTTAAGAATTCTTACGTCAATATTTGAGTTTAAACCCATAATTTTATAAGCAGTTAAATCAATAACTTTTTTATAAGCAGGAATTCCAAAAAGCCAGATGGCTTGAGTTCCGAATTCATCTATAAACCTGTCTTTACCTTCAATTTTATCGCCGACATAATAAGAAGCTGCTGTTAAGCCTAAACTGTTAGATACATCTTTCATTGCAAGGGGTACTAAAGAATTATTGTTTCCGATAACGGAAAATATTTTTGATGTTGAGATTGGAGATATCATTTTTTAAAGTTCCTTTTATTTTAGAAGGGCAAAGAAATCCACCCTTACAATATTGTAATTACAGACCCCAAATTAGGTTCATAAGCCTTACGATTGGAGCATTCGCTTTCAATATTGTGTTTCGTCGAGTTGTTTTTATCATTTTTATTTCCTTTTTCTTTTAAATACGCTGAAAAATTTAATTGCTGTTTTTTATTGAAATCTTAATTTTTGTTAATAAAAAAACCTTTTTGTTTAAAAAGGCTTTTTTGTTTTACAGATTAAAATTTGTTGTCTTTTAAAACAAGCCTTAACAAATATTTAATCTACGTCGCAAAATGTTTTTCATAAGTAAAAAAGAGTCTAACAGAAAAAATAAAAATTGTCTAGGGGTAAATATTTACAAAAATTTACAAAAGATAATAAAAAGGCAATATTTATTTAAAAAATGTTTTTAAAAAGAAGTGTAGAAAAGTGAAAGGGAATTAAATATGGTAATGAACGCAGCTCCTGTAGGAATTGTTGCTCCAACGCAACC